>DPMS01000080.1 GCA_003541285.1 Actinomycetota bacterium | reverse complement strand
GGGTCCGTCGGGTCCGTCGGGCGAGCGCCGCAGCAGGATCGTGGCGATCGGCGCGCCCGGCGCGATCGAGGGCGGGCTGAGCACATTCTTCGCGGATTGCCTCGCGACGCTTCCGCTGTCCATGGGCCACTCGTTTGACCGGCGATGAACGGGATATAACGCTGAGGAATTACAATGCGTAGTAATTGATTAACACATTGTAATCATGAGTTATCTCCGCTGAAGGGCTATCGCATGGCCAGGAAGACGTTCGGTGCGCTGCTGATCGTGATCTTCCTGTGGGTTCGGCCGCAGGGGATCCTGCCCGAGCGCAAACGGGTGATCCGGGTTCTGGAGGCGGCGCCGGCACCTGACTCCCCGGTTCCTTCCGCACCTGAGCCCGCTGGCCCGCCTGCAGACGAGCCCGCGGCTGCATCCTCTCCGGTCTCTTCCACCGCCGGCCCCTCACCTGCCTCGTCCACATCTCCTGCTGGTGATGCGGTGTTGCTGGAGGCTGTCTCGGTCAGTCGGGACTATGGCGGGGTGCGGGCCGTTCATGAGGTGTCGTTCTCGGTGCGGCGGGGGACGCTGACCGGGCTGATCGGGCCGAACGGGGCCGGGAAGTCGACGCTGCTGGCGATGCTGGCGGGGACGCTGCCGGTCTCGGGAGGGACGGTGATGTACCGCGGGCAGGACATCACCGGGCTGCCTGCGTTCCGGCGGGCCCGGCTCGGGCTGGTGCGGACGTTCCAGCTGGCGAGCGAGTTCAAGCGGCTGACCGTGATGGAGAACCTGCTCTCGGCGGTGCCGGCCAACCGCGGTGACTCGTTCCGGGGCGCGGTCCTGGGCAAGCGGTACTGGCGCGGCGACGAGTCGGCGGCGGTCGCCCGGGCCGAGGGCATCCTGCAGCGGTTCGGGCTGGAGCGGTTCGCCAACAACTACGCCGGGGATCTGTCCGGCGGCCAGCGCCGGCTGGTCGAGATCATGCGTGCGCTCATGGCCGGGCCCGACATGCTGCTGCTCGACGAGCCGATGGCCGGTGTCCACCCGAACCTGGCCCGGCGGATCGGCCATCAGCTGGTGGGGCTCTGCAATGAGGGGATGACGATCCTCATGGTCGAGCACGAACTGGCCATCATGGACGAATTCTGCGACCCAGTGGTAGTGATGGCCGAGGGCTCGGTCCTCGCGGAGGGAACCATGGAGCAATTGCGCGCGCGCAGCGAGGTCGTGGAGGCATACCTTGTCGGCTGAGGTCAGCCTGCCCGGCGTCCCGCTGCGGGCCGAAGAGGTCACCGCCGGGTACGGCGGTGACCCGGTGATCCGTGGCATCAGTGTGAGGGTGCAGCCCGGTCAGGTGATCTCCCTGGTCGGGCCGAACGGTTCGGGCAAGAGCACCCTGCTCAAGAGCCTGGTCGGGGTGGTGCGCATCTCGTCGGGCACGGTGGCCATCGGCGACCGCGAGGTCACGAACCTGCCACCGGAAGAGGTCGCCCGCGCCGGGGTCGGCTATGTGCCGCAGGTGGATGACGTGTTCGCGCCACTCACGGTCAAGGAGAACCTGGAGATGGGTGGCTACCTGCTCCACCACAAGCAGGTCGCGGAGCGGATCGGGCGGGTGCTGGCCGTCTTCCCCAGGCTGTCCGCCATGCTGGGCCGCGGCGCGGGGAAGCTGAGCGGCGGGGAGCGCAAGATGCTTGCCATGGGCCGGGTGCTGATGCTCGACCCAGGGGTGTTCCTGCTCGACGAGCCGACCGCCAACCTCGCCCCGAAGATCGCCACGGAACTGCTGGAAGAGCACGTGCGCGGGCTGGCCACCAGCGGCGCATCGGTGCTCATCGTGGAGCAGCGGGCACGGGCCGTGCTGGCCATCTCGGACAGGACCTACGTGCTCGGCGGCGGCGAGGTGCGGATGGAAGGGACCCCGGCGGAGCTGTCGGCCAGCCCCGAATTCGTCGACTCCTTCCTCGGCGGCGGCCACAGCCGGACGGTGCGTTCGGCCGAGGGGTGATCTCCCGCACCGGTGCCCGCGGGCACTGGGGTGATCACCCGCAGGGCGCCGGGCAGCGCCCGGATGCGCAGGGCTGCGCCGGCGCCCAGCGGGGACGCGCAGGCCAGGGTCTCGCCGTCAGCCGCGGCGGGCATGGCCCGGTCGGTGGTGACGATCACCGAGGCGGCCCGCCGGGTGCTCACCTGGCTCAGCCGGACATGCGCTCCGCTGCTTGCCTGCTGCATCACCTTGACGAACGACAGCTTCCTGGCCTGGTGCACCATGATCACATCGAGCAGCCCGTCACCGATGTCGGCGTCGGGCGCGGCCTTCTTGCCCGCCGCCAGGTAGACGGAGTTGGCGACGATCACGCAGAAACCGGGGAAGCTCGTGGCCAGATCGACGGCCGGCCCGTAGTCCACTGTGAAGGTGGCGGGCCGCCATCGCAGCAGCGCACGTATCCCCGCGAGCTGGTAGCCGAGCGGGCCGGTGACCCACCGGCTCCGGTTGGCGATCTCCCCGCCCTCGGATACGACGCCGAGGTAGACGCTGCCGGCCACGATCTCTTCGGCGCCATCGCCGTTGCGGACCCCGATCAGGTCGACCGGCCGCGGCTGCCCGTCGAGCAGGGCGGCCGCGGCGGGCACCGGGCGGGCCGGGATGCCCAGCATGCGCGCGAAATCGTTGCCGCGCCCGGCTGGAATGATCCCGAGCGTCCCGCCCACCCTGGACACGGCCCCAGCAAGGGTACCGACCAGCCCGTCGCCGCCCACCGCAACGACGGCCTCACCCCGGCCGGTAGCCTGTTCCGCCAGCTGTGCGGCATGACCGAGGCTGGTCGTCTCACAGATCCGCACGGAAGCACTGCCCGCGGAAAGCACCCTCAGGACCTCCGGAAGCCGCCGCAGACTCCGGCCGCGGGACGCGGCCGGATTGACCACCAGACAGAACGGGTGGCTCATCGTCAGACCTCCGGCACCACAGGCAGCGGTTGTGCCCGCACCAGCCGATCATCCCCTGCTACCTGTCATAACGCCAGGCCAGGCGTACTATCGGATGCCATGTCGGGTCAGGGCAGCACAGCTGCGAGCGTGGCACCGTCGATCAGCGTCCACTACGTCCAGGTGCAGACCACCACCGACTCGCGGGCGGAGGCGATGGAGCTGGCCCGGGCGGCGGTGGAGGCGCGGCTGGCTGCGTGCGCCCAGGTGGCGGGGCCGATAGCGAGCACCTACTGGTGGGAGGACGGCATCGAGCGGGCCGAGGAGTGGCTGCTGATGCTCAAGCTCCCGGCCGCCGGCTACCAGGCGCTCGCGGACTTCCTCGCACAGCGGCACAGCTACGACGAGCCGGAAATCGTGGCAACGCCGATCGTCGCCGGGTCAGATGCCTACCTAAGCTGGATAGCTGAGGAGACCCGTCAGGTGTGAGCCCCGGACGGGCCGGACAGGAGGGAGCGCAGCCGTGCCGCCGACGCCCGCCCCGACTTCGGATCCCCGTCCAGCGCGCCCGGCCGACGCCGGCCTCTTCGGCCCGGACTCGGTGACCTGGCGGGTGATGGCGGAACCAGTGATGTGGGTGGCCGGCCTGCGCGCTCTCTACCTGCAGGCGCTGCACCCCCGGGTGATGCGCGGCAGCTGGCAGAACACCGCCATGGCCGACCGCAGGCAGGCGTTCGGGCGGTTCCTGCGCACCACCGAATTCATCCGGGTCCGCACCTATGGCAGCCGCGCAGAGGTGGAGCGGGCCGGGCGGCGGATCCGCAAGCTGCACGCCCGTTTGCGCGGAACCGACGAGGACGGCACCGAGTTCCGGCTGGACGAGCCGGCGCTGCTGCTGTGGGTGCACTGCGCCGAGGTGTCGTCCTACGTGGATGTGGCGCGCCGGTCCGGCCTGCGGCTCTCACCCGCGGAGCTGGACGCCTTCGTGGACGAGCAGCGCCGCTGCGCGGCTGTGGTGGGCCTCGATCCGGCGCTGGTGCCGGCCAGTCTCGCTGAGCTGGATTCCTGCATCGAGGAGACCCGGCCGCAGCTGCGCGCCACCCCGGAAGCGAGGCGGGCGCTGCTGCGTTCGGTCAATACCTCCATGCCGGTGACATATCTGCCGCTCAAGCTCATGGTGCCCGGGCTCACCACGCTCGGCTTCGCCAGCCAGCCCCGCTGGGCGCGCCGGCTGTACGGGGTGCCCGGCACCCCCCTCACCGACCTGGCCGTCACCGTCAGCCTGCGGGCGTTGCACGAAGGGACAGCGCGGATTCCCTGGTCGCTGGCTGCCCCGCCGGCTGTCCGGGCTGCCCGCGAAATGGCCCGCGCCTACCAGCAGGCGCGGGCGGCAGGGGCCGTGCGGCCGGTGTCCTGAGCCCGGTCAGCCGACCGGGACGACAATGCCGTACTCGCGGATCTTCCGGTAGATGGTCGCCCGGGACATCCCCAGTGATTCGGCCGTCTTGACCTTGTTCCCCCGGTAGGCGAGCAGGCCCTGCACGATGGCGTCGCGTTCCATCGACTCCAGCGGGCTGAGCAGCCGGCGGCTCACCGTCCAGCATTCCGGTGGCAGCGCGGACGGGTAGATCGTCCCGGCGCGCCGGCTGCGCGCCACCCGCTTGAGCACGTGCCACAGCTGCTCGGTGTTGCCCGGCCACTGCGACCGCAGCAGGAGCTGCATCGCTTCCGTCGAGCAGGACAGCCGCGCATGCTGGCTGAGCTTGGCCAGGAAGAACGGCACCAGGTCGTGCAGGTCCTCGATGTGGTGGCGCAGCGGAGGCAGTTCCACACTGCTAGGGAAGGAACGCAGCACCTTGATGAGCTCGCTGCCCGACTTCTTGCGGTTCAGGGTGACCACTACCCACAGCGAGCGGTTGCGGCCCGCGGTCCGTGCCTCCTGCAGGGCACTGGACAGAGCGTTCAGATGGCGGGGACCGAGCATGTCGATGTGGCGCAGGACCAGGGTGCCCTCCGATTCCAGCAGTTCCCGGCGCGCCCTGGCGACCCATTCCTGGCCGGTGGACTCCACCGCGTCCAGCACGCCGAGCCGGCCTGCGGGATTACGGCGCTGGTGCACGGCCCGCACCACCGCCAGTTTCCCGACACCGGGCTCACCTTCGAGCGCGAGCCATTCCCCGCAGTCGTAGATCGTCTCCACCTGGCCGCAGCCACGCAGCCAGAGCGGGGCGGAACCGACCAGGCCCGGCAGGAACATGGGCTGTTTCGGGCCGGGCTCGGCGAGGGAGCGGGTCACCGGCTCGATCAGCTTCACATGGACGATGCCCTCGGCTGGCGACCGGGTGGCGGGCAGCCCTCCGGCGGGCACCGGCCGGCACAGGATCCGGGCCCGGGTGCCGGTGGGCAGGGTGATGGTGACCGCCGAGGAGCGCATGCTGGCCAGCATCTCCGCTGCGTGGCCGAGGACGGCGATCTGGTCCCCGGGATCGAGCACCTGCCGGGCGGAATCGTTCATCATCACCACGTCGCTGCTGATCGCCAGCACGATGCCGCTGCCGTGGCGGCAGGCCCGCAGGTACTCGCGCAGCAGCCGGTGTTCCCGCGCGCTGCTTTCGGCGAGCAGCGCGCTGGTGATCTGGTCGGCGGTCGTCTTGGCCAGCGCCAGCAGCAGCGCGTCAGCGTCCTTGCGCCAGCAGGTCAGGTCCACCGCTCCGATCGTCTTCCCGGAGACCGGGTCGTGGATCGGCACCCCGGCACAGGCAAGATCCTCAAGGTCCTCCGCATAGTGCTCGTGGCCGAACACATGCGCGGGCTGGCCGCCCTCCAGCGCGGTCCCGATGCCGTTGGTGCCGACCTTCTCCTCGGCGTAGCTGAATCCGGGGGCCAGCTGCACGCCGTCGAGATGCCGTTCGAGATCGTGGTCCGCGGTCATCCGGGTCAGCACGACACCGGCGGCGTCGGTGAGGATGATGCTGATCGGCTGGCCGTCCAGATGCTCGTGCAGGCTCGTCAGCACCGGCACGGAGCTGCGGGTCAGCGGCGTGTCAAGATCAGGGTCGCGGATGTAGGACAGTTCGACGCGGTCGGCCGCGACGTTCCACTCCCTGGAGCGCCACCACGAGGCGAGGATAGGTGCGCGTACGGCGCCAGGGGTGACCGCATCGCTGGTAAGAAACCGCTCCCGCGCCTCGGCCAGCCGGCGGCTGCCGGCTGAGGGCGGCAAGGGCGCTGCTGGGGGCATCATTGCGCCTCCGGTGCCTCCCGGTGCCTTGCGGGGAACCGAGGCTCAGCCCGCTGGGGGACGAGCAATTCCGGGGAATCGGTCGTACGTAACACCACGATAACGGTGCCGTTATCACTGTATGTCTCATGTTGAGACCGTTACCGCACCGTAGGTGCCGTTTGATGCCCTCACATGGGCTCTTCTTCCACCGAGGCGATATCCCGGAGGTGGTGTCATGGACCAGCCAGGGGCGCCCCGCGGTGAGACCTTCAACCCGTGGAGTGTCGTCAACCTGGTGTTCGGGCACCTAGCCGAGCAGGGCCTGCATCCGGTGCTGGGCGAGACCGGCGATCCGGGCCCGCCAGCGGCTGACCTGCTACGGGCGCTGGGCATCGAGCCGGCGGCCGAGGGGAACCGCCGGGTCTCCCAGCACATCCAGGACCATCTCGCCGAGATCAGGGACGCCGTTTTCGGCGGCGGCTGACCGGGCGCGCACTGGGCAGGCCGCCGCCTGGCCGGGTCGCACCGTGGGCAGGCCGCTGCCTGGCCGGGTCGCACCGTGGGCATCCCGCCGCCTGCCCACGGCTGTGCCGTGTCTTCCCTGGCTGACCTGGCCGTCGCGGGCTCCTGTCCGCCCCCCGGCGCGCTGGCGGCGCCGGCCGCCGGTTTGGCCTGATGTGTCTCATGTTGAGAGCCAACCCAGCGTTATCCCGGGTTGTGATGCACCACATGAGGACTTGCGGCCTGGAGGGGTGCGCGCATCCGCCAGCGAGGCAGGGCGCCCGCACCGGCGTGGTGGGCAGGGAGCCCGGCCCGCCGCCTCCGGCCGGCGAAGGACCCGAGGGAAAGGGGTGGCGATGAGTCGCCAGAGCGTGGCCAAGGCCCACCAGAAAATCCAGGAACTTGCCTGGGAGCCGATGTACCACGAGCCGGTGTCCCAATACGGCACCGACTACACGTTCGCCAAGGCCCAGAAGAAGGACCCGCTCAAGCAGGTCCTGCGTTCCTACTTCCCGATGCAGGAGGAGAAGGACCACCGCGTCTACGGCGCGCAGGACGGGGCCATCCGGGGCAACATGTTCCGCCAGGTGCAGGAGCGCTGGCTGGAATGGCAGAAGCTGTTCCTGTCGATCATCCCGCTGCCGGAGATCTCGGCGGCGCGGGCGATGCCGCTGCTGTTCCGGACCGTGCCCAACCCCGAACTGCACAACGGCCAGGCGATCCAGATGATCGACGAGGTCAGGCACTCGACGATCCAGCAGAACCTCAAGCGCCTGTACATGAACAACTACATCGACCCGGCCGGCTTCAACAACAGCCTGCGCAACTTCCAGAACGACTACTGCGGGACCATCGGCCGGCAGTTCGCTGAGGGGTTCATCACCGGTGACGCCATCACCGCGGCGAGCATCTACCTGACGATCGTGGCCGAGACGGCGTTCACCAACACCCTGTTCGTGGCCATGCCGGCCGAGGCGGCTGCCAACGGCGACTACCTGCTGCCGACGGTCTTCCACTCGGTGCAGTCGGACGAGTCGCGGCACATCAGCAACGGCTACGCCACCNNTTCATCGAGTACGGCACCAAGGACCGCCGCAAGGACCGGGAATCCTACGCCGAGATGTGGCGGCGGTGGATCTACGACGACTACTACCGCAGCTACCTCGTGCCGCTGGAGAAGTACGGCCTGGTCATCCCGCATGACCTCATCGAGGAGGCCTGGAACCAGATCTGGAACAAGGGCTACGTCCACGAGGTCGCGCAGTTCTTCGCCACCGGATGGCTGGCGAACTACTGGCGGATCGACCCGATGACCGACGAGGACTTCGAGTGGTTCGAGTACAAGTACCCGGGCTGGTACGACAGGTACGGTAAGTGGTGGGAGAACTACAACCGGCTGTCGATACCGAACGGGCACAACCCGATCGTGTTCGAGGACGTCGACTACCAGTACCCGAACCGCTGCTGGACCTGCATGGTCCCCTGCCTCGTCCGCGAGGACATGGTGTACGCCGAGATCGACGGAGTGGTGCGCACGTACTGCCACGAGGAATGCAAGTGGACAGACGTGACCGCCTTCCGGCCGACCTACGAGGGCCGGGCCACCCCGAACATGGGCCAGCTCATCGGGCACCGCGAATGGGAGACCCTGTACCACGGCTGGAACTGGGCCGATGTGGTGTCGGACATGGGCTACGTGCGTGACGACGGCAAGACCATGGTGGCGCAGCCACATCTGCACCTGGGCGACCAGAAGAAGATGTGGACGCTGGACCACATGCGCCGCTGCCCACCGCTGCAGAGCCCGAACGTCCTGTTCAATGAGATGACACCGGAAGAGCGCGAGGCCTACGCCGCGAAGTACCGCCGCGGCGGCCCAGCCGGCCGGTTCGCTGCCGACGCGTGAGCGCCGACCAGTTCTAGCGGCAATGCGATGAGGAAGGGGGGCCGGCGGCTCAGGCCCTCGGCCCTCCTTCCCTTTCTGACAACAGCGCGAGATGCCCCGGACCGGGGCGCAGCGCGATACCCGTGAGGGAGCCATGGCCGACAAGCATGTGGTGCGGTTCGAGCCGGTCGGCATCGAGATCGAGGTCGGTGAGGAGCAGACGATCCTGCGCGCCGCCTTCGAGCAGGGCGTCATGCTCATGCACGGCTGCAAGGAGGGGCAGTGCTCCTCGTGCAAGTCCTTCGTCCTTGACGGCGACGACATCGAACTCGAGAAGTACTCCACGTTCGCGCTGCCCGATTACGAACTGGAGGAGGGATACACGCTGCTCTGCCGGGCGCACGCCTACGAGGACCTGACGATCGAGCTCCTCAACTATGACGAGGACATGATCCGCTCAGGCCTGCCCATCACCGAGGCGGTCGCCGAGGTCGTCGCCAATGATGCGGTCACCCACGACATGCGGCACCTCGTGCTCCGGCTGGTGGAGCCGACAGAGATCAAGTTCTTCCCAGGGCAGTACGTAGATATCAGGGTGCCTGGCACGGAAGCCACGCGTTCGTTCTCGATGGCGAACACCTCAAGCCGCGACACCGGCCAGCTCGAGTTCGTGATCAAGATTTACCCGGACGGCTTGTTCTCACATTTCCTTGACACCACGCTCGCGATCGGCGACCGCCTCGATATCAGCGGGCCGTACGGCGTATTCACGCTCCGCGAAGGTGACGGCGACCTGATCTTCGTGGGGGGCGGGGCCGGGATGGCGCCGATCCTGTCGCTGCTGCGCTCGATGGCCGAGCGCGGGATCAGCCGCAAGGCGACCTACTACTACGGCGCACGGGGCCGCAGGGACCTGTGCTTCGAGGAGGAACTGCGCAGCCTGGAGGAGTCGCTGCCCAGCTTCCGTTATGTGCCCGCGCTGTCCGAGCCGGCCGAAGACGACGGGTGGGAAGGCGAGGTCGGCCTGATCACCGATGTGGTCAAGCGGCACGAGACCAGCCTCAAGAACGTCCACGCCTACGTCTGCGGGCCACCACCGATGGTCGAGGCAGCGCTACCCATGCTCGGCATTCTCGGCGTGCCCGAGAAGCGCATCTATTACGACAAGTTCACCACGACCGGGGATCCCGGCGAACAGTAAGGAGCAATGGAGGAATGCCAGGCCTGCCGTGAACCGCCTGGCCGTGACATCGGCCTGAACGCTCAACGTAAAGGGGAGACCTCATGACAACCGCGCCGCCGGAACGCAGCGTTCCCAAGCCGGTCTTCACCGACGCCGAGGCCGGCGCCAAGGAGTTCCCGGACTCCAGTGCCCGCCGGTTCAACTACTACACACCGGCCAAGCGCAAGCAGTCCCACTACGAGGACGTGACCGTCGAGGTCCAGCCGGACCCACGGCACTACCTGAGCCAGGGCTGGCTGTACGGGTTCTCCGACGGCCGCGGTGGCTACCCGCTGGACTGGACGCTCCTCAAGGCCTGGGGATCGGACCGGCCCGAGCCCGAGCGCTTCCCGGGTTCCGGTGGCAAGGGTTACGACTGGCCGGCCCACGGCTGGCACGAGTTCCGCGACCCGAACGAGGAGTGGGAGCTCACCCTCTACCGCTACAACGCGAACGTCGTCCGGCAGCTCAACCAGAACGTCGACAACGCCAGGCAGTCGAAGGCGTTCGAGCAGTGGAACCCGAACTGGGTCCGGTTCGTGGAGCACAACGTCGGGGCGTGGATGCACGTTGACCACGGCCTCGGGCTGTACCTGTACGCCAACGCCAACCGCCGGGCGCCGACCAACATGCACAACAACGCGATCTCGGTGAACAGCATGCACCGGATCAGGGCGGCGCAGGACCTCGCGCTGTACAACCTGACGCTGAGCGAGGAGATCAACGGCTTCGACGGCGCGGGGCACATCGAGACCTGGAACTCTGACCCCGCGTGGCAGGGTGTGCGCGAGACCGCCGAGCAGCTCACCGCCATCGACGACTGGTGCGAGGCCATCTTCGCGGCGAACTTCGTGTTCGAGCCGCTGGTCGGCGAGCTGTTCCGCAGCCAGCTGGTGCAGCATGCCGCGCCGCGCAACGGCGACTTCGTCACCCCCACGATCGTCGGCGCCGCGGAGTACGACTTCGCCGAGCGGGACCTGCGCTACACCATCGCCATGTTCCACCTGCTCACGCACGACCGCGAGTTCGCCGCCCACAACCAGGAGATCATGCAGCAGTGGCTGGCCACCTGGGTGCCACGGGCCATCACCGCTGCCCGGACGCTGCAGCCGATCTGGTCGCAGCCCGACGCCAAGCCACCCCGTTTCGAGGACGGCCTGGACGCGGCCAAGCACCGCTTCCGGGGCATCATGGCCGATCTTGGTCTGGAAGCACCGAAGGAGCTGGCGCAATGACCACATTCAAGACAGCGGAAAGCCCGTTCAAGTCCGACAGCACGGCGTCCAACAAGTGCGGCTTCACGCTGATGAACAACCAGGTCGGCGTGGTGGTGGCCCAGGTCATGAGCACCGAGTCCAACGTGACGGTGACCTACCTGCCGTCCATGATCCGGGTCGACGCGGTCGGCCGCATGGACGTCGTCTACGACGAGGTCTCCGAGGCGCTGGGCGAGGAACCGGGGTTCTTCGACGCCGCCGAGTTCGAGGAGAACATGTCCACCCACTACGGCCGGATGATCCACCAGGACGACCGGACGATCATGTTCGCCAATCCGGAAGATGCCGCGGAATACCTCGGCTTCGACTTGACGCCCGCATCACATTAGCTGTCGGCTGGAAGCACACCCGATTCGGCCTGCGAGGAGGAACGGTGTACGAAAAGAACGGCGAGAAGTACTTCGTGGTCGACAGCCACATGCATTACTGGAATGCCGCACCGGACAACTGGGTGCCGGGGGCGGAGCAGTACGCCAAGGGCTGGATCGAGTGCTTCCACGCCTACCAGGGCCTCGGCCCGCCACAGACCCGCTGGACGCTTGAGCACTTCCAGAAGTACTCCGAGGACGACCTGATGAAGGACGTCTTCGAGAACGGGTACGTGGACGTGGCGATCTTCCAGCCGACCTACCTGAAGGAGTGGTACAAGGAAGGGTTCAACACCACCGAGCGCAACGCACTCATGGGTGAGCGGCACCCAGGCAAG
Organism: Actinomycetota bacterium; assembly: GCA_003541285.1. GTDB lineage: Bacteria > Actinomycetota > Actinomycetes > Streptosporangiales > Streptosporangiaceae > UBA9676. Next base: position 529 of record DPMS01000080.1, on the reverse strand, counting down.
TTCCGCTACAACACCCGCTGGGACCCGCGTGACGGCGACCAGGGACTCGAGGTGCTCCGGCGCAACGTGGAGCGGTTCGGATCCCAGGGCTGCAAGCTGTACACCGCCGAATGGAACGCCGGCTCGCGCGGCTGGAAGCTGACCGACCCGGCGGCGTACCGGTACCTGGAGACGTGCCAGGAACTGGGGATCAAGAACATCCACGTGCACAAGGGCCCCACGATCTGGCCGCTGGACAAGGACGCCTTCGACGTGTCCGACGTCGATCACGCAGCGACCGACTTCCCGGACCTCAACTTCATCGTCGAGCATGTCGGCCTGCCGCGGATCGAGGACTTCTGCTTCATGGCGACGCAGGAGCCGAACGTCTACGCCGGCCTGGCGGTCGTCATCGGCGGCCTCATGCACGCCAGGCCGAGGTTCTTCGCCAAGGTCATGGGTGAACTGCTGTTCTGGGTCGGCGAGGACAAGATGACCTTCGGCAGCGACTACGCCATCTGGGAGCCCCGGTGGCAGGTCGAGGGCTTCG
>DPMS01000476.1 GCA_003541285.1 Actinomycetota bacterium | reverse complement strand
ACCACCTCGACCACCTCGACCGGCTCGCCCGCGAGCTGAACGACATCGCGAACTGGCTGTCCCTGCTCGACCAGGACCATGCCGCGATCCGGGCCGAGTGCGCCAGCCGCGATCTTGAAGCGGCCTGCTGGCAGCTGGAGACGCCGATCAGGCTGCGGCTGAGTGTTGGCGTGGACGGCCAGCCGAGCCCTCTGGGTGGCCGAACGTACCGCAGCGACTCGTTCTNNGCCACCCAGAACGGCAGGTCAGCGCGCAGGCCTCTTGAAATAGGGCAAACGCTACCTGCCTGAGCAGTAGCTGGGTTCAGGGAACCGGGATGTCCACCCCGGCCTTCGCGCAGTCGTCCTTGAGCAGGGCCAGGGGGATGGGCGCGATGCCGGTGTGGGTGATGTCCTTGACGGCATCCCGTGCGTCCCTGGCCAGATCGGGGATCGTGGTGACGCGATCCGCGATATAGCGGAGGGCCGGGACGTCTGCTGTGCCGCCGTTGCGGGTGAGGTCGGCCTGCAGTCGCTGGCAGGCTTGCAGCCTGTTCAGGTGGGCGAGCGTGGACGCGACAGGATGCGCGCGTGCCTGGGGCGCTGAACCGCTGCTGCATCCGGCCGCGAGGACGGTGCCGGCAGTGACAGCGGTAAGGAAGGCTTTCATTGGTAAGCACGCTAGCGCGTGCTGACCGCGGGCACCGTTCACGGGCCCTCAGCCGGGTCCCGGTGTGCGCCCGCTGCACCACCACCACAGATGCCAGATGAATCCAAAGCACCGAACGCCCCCCAGGTATGCGCGGCGGGCTCATGACCGGCATCGAGCCAATATCTGTGCAGATCGGCGGGTATTCGCGCGCCCGGAAAGTAGGCCTCCGCTAGTCGGCGATCCTCCAGCCTCCGCTCCGACCGATGATCGGGCAGACCCGCTTGCACCACATCGCGCAGGTGGCGCTACGGCCGGGCGCCAATGTCCAGGCAGTGGCGCACCGGCTGGACACGGCCGCCGCCGCCATCAAGGGCGGCCAGGCGCTCCAGTTCCACCCCCCTGCACCACCGCAGGCCGTTCAGCTGATCAAGGATGTGGCGGCGCTGCCGCTGCTGCTGGGCGCCTTCCTGGCCCTGCTGGCGGTGGGGGCGGTGGGGCATGCGCTGGCCATTGCCGTCTGTCGCCGCCAGCACGAGCTGGCGGTGCTGCGAGCGCTCGGGATGACCCAGCGGCGGGCGCGGGCAGTGGTAGCCACCCAGGCAAGCGTGCTCGCCGTGACCGGGCTGGTCTTCGGGGGCCGCTGGGGCTAGCGCTTGGCCGCACCATCTGGCGGATGGTCGCCAATGACACGCCAGTGGCATACCATCCGCCGCTGGCCGTGTGGGCACTGCTGCTGATCGGCCCGCTGGCACTGCTAGCGGCCAGTCTGCTGGCTGCCTGGCCGGGGCAGCGTGCCGCCCGGCTGTCCAGTGCCCAGATCCTGCGCGCTGAGTGATCCCCGGCTGGGACGGGCTGGCCCGTGGCCCGCATACCCATCCTGGACGAGTCGACACCGTGCGATCACCAGAGGCCTTGTGCCGCTCCAGAACTCTGCGCATGGCTTGTGACCTGCCGTTTGGCAGGTTGAGTGGGTTGCGGCAAGATCGCAGCTCGTGCCTGTCCGTCTGCTGTATCTGATCATGATCCGGGTCTTCGGTTGGCTAGCCTTGCTGGGCCGCAGCCAGGCCTCCAAGGACGCGGAGATCATGGTCCTGCGTCACGAGGTGATGGTGCTCCGCCGCCAGGTCCTGATCGCTGCCGTGGCCGAGCGGGAACGAGTCACTGTGATGCACTACGACAGTGACTACGATCTGATAGCCAACATCACCGGACAGCCGATGCAATGGGTCGTGCCCGGGGCACCGTCCCATGAGCACCCCATCTCGTTCATGATTAAGACACCGGCATGAGCGGACGCCGCCGGATCCCACGGCCGGCGGGCTTGCGCAAGCCTGACGTTAGCTGGTGGCGCCCGGAGCGCGGTATTGCACGTCGCCAGCGCCGCGCAGGGCTGCCAGCGTTTCCTCGACGGTGAGGAGTTCGGTGGTCGACACCGACGTGAACGCCCCGGAGGCGGCTACCTTGGCGAGCGTGCTCGCCGCCGCTATGTCGTCGGGCAGTTCGCCCAGGACATAGCCATCGGCGTCGCCGGACGCGTACCACAAGCCGTGCAGCTTGCCGTCGGCGGCCGTGGCCGCTCCCGTGCTCGGTGCGGGGGGTTCTTTTCTGTCCTGTGTGCCCCGGCAGGGACGGATGTCCGTGCTTCCAGTGCAGGAAGGCCATCCGGCAGTGACCATGGACTCTGGGACCGGGGCACGCGGGCAGCACAGGATGAGAGCACAGGCGAAGGTGCCCGATGCTGTTCTGGTTCCACTTGGCCCAACCGCGTTTGTGCCCAAGAGCTGCCCAGATGGTGAGGGATGGCCTGCCGGAGCTGAGGAAAGGGCCACCGTTATGAGTGCATTCTTTAGGTTGATGGCAGCCGGCCCGATGTTCTTCGTGAGCGCGTGGCTGCTGATGATCTTCGCGGGCATCGTCGGCGGTGACGTGGGCATCGCACCATTTGGCTACGTCACCTCGATGGTGGTCACCATCGGGCTGTGGCTGGTCCTGGCACCCGCCATCGGCGCGGTTGCCCAGACGAGGACCAGCAAGCACGCTTGATGCCGCCGGGCCACAGCGGTGCCGCCGTGGGCAAAGAGGTAACGCCCTCCCACCGGTCCCTACGCGCCACCAGTGGCAAGAGAGTGCGTTCGTCAGGCAGGCGTGAGCGGGCTCTTCGTCCGTCCTCAGTTTCCATCAGGTGCAATCTAGGCAAACTGGCGGCGCAGGAGTTCGTCCGTTGTCCTGGTCGCAAGTTCACATTTGTCGACCACGGCTAGGAGGCGTCCATCTGCGGTCAGTGCAGTGTACCGGCGCGGTCTCAGGTTCACCTGGTATCGGAGCAATGGGGTAAGCGGCCCATGGGGGAGAGCCTCGGTGTCGAGAGCGGGATCCAGCCAATGACGCACAAGGTCCCCGGTGACGATTTGCTTGAGCTGAGCTTCGTTCCAACCGAATTTGCTCGGCCAGTTCATGAGAATGTTCGTGATCTCCGCGTCTTTATCAAGCGGCGTGTTGACGTCACCGGCAGCGGCCGCCATGTTCCGCACGTCCCGGTAGTTTCTCTCATATTCGGGGAACGCTTCCGCGAGCCGCTCGCGTGCAGTGGCTGGATCGATCATTCCAACCCACAGCCTCTCTTCCTGGCCGCGGACGAAGATGAGCTGTTCAACCTTCGTGTAGTCTTCCGCTAGCGCAGCAACCAAATACACGCGCGTCGACCACCAGTAATCATCATTGTGAAGGTTGAGGCGCAGTAGTCGCGCTTGGGCCCGGATGGCATCCCGCAAGGTTGCCAGCAGTTCCGGAGATCCGGAGGGCCCCGTCTCAGCAATAGCCATGACAGCTTGCGTGAGATCAACCCGGACAGGAACAGTGACTTGGGCGAGTGAGATCTCCACAGAGAATGCCTTGATCCCGGTGATCCGGTCGCCTGCGAAAGCAACCACGATAGGTGCGGCAGCAACAACTCCTGCCACCAGCGCGACGGAACCAGACGCGCCGAATCCCCAATGCGCCACTATTGCAACCACCCCAAAGACCACGACAATCACGTACCCGGCCGCCATAATCTTCATCCGGCGGTTGTGTGTAAGCGTTGATAGCACCGCGACCTCCTCGGTCCGAGTGTCCCCCGACGGCTCGCAGTCGTCCATAAGACACCGCGAGTGAAGCCCACTGCTGCAGGCCACCGATAGGGAGCGCCCCGCCTTTGTCGTCAGGTCCAGATGGCCAAGCTTGTGTAAGCCGCGGTCCGTGGCGATCGCCTCGGTTGGCATCCACGGAGTTACTGATCGCGGCAACACAGGACGTTCGACCGGCGTGATTCTGGTATGGCTGGGGCGTGACATGCGCGCTCATTGGCACCAGGGGTGCCTTCGCGTCCTCCGCTCGGAGAATCCGCGCTGAGACATACAGCGCCAGCCTGGCGGGCTAGCGTCGTCTTGTGAGCGCGATCTGGGCGGCTGATCGGGGCGGGGCGGGGCGTCCGCTGACCCAGGCCGGTTTCCCCGACGAAGCTGCGTTGCACGATCTGGTCGAGAAAGCGCCGCGGATGCTGCCGCTGGCCGGGTCGCCGCGGCTGACGGTGCTGGGACGCGAGGTACGGCTCGGCGGCGGTTACGCCGACCTGCTGGCCGTGGAATCGTCCGGGCGCCTGGTAATTATCGAGGTGAAGCTGGCTGGCAATGCCGAGGCCCGCCGCGCCGCGCTCGACGGTGCCCTCGATGAGTACGAGGCGCTCGGCTCGACCTGGACACTCCCTGACACCCTGATCATGGCCGGCACCTGCCGGTTCGTCACCGGTGAGTGGCACGATGCCGTGCAGGGTCTGGAGGACGGGCTCCGGGTGGCGGCCGAGTTCGGTCAGTCGGTGCTCGGCGCACCGGCCAATGCGACCGTCGCATTGATCGATCTTGGGCGCGGCGACATCGGCGCCGCGGGCCAGCGCATCGCCCCCTTCGGCGCTGAGCTGCGCAGTGGCGCCCCGCGTTTCGGGACCGAAATGGTCGCTTATGTCGCTGCCCTTATCGCCGAGGTACAGCACGATCTCCCGGCGGCGTTCACGATCCTGCGCCGGACCTGGGAGTTCGCCGCCGCACAGCGCAACCGGCACTCCGACCGCTACCTCGCTCCCGCCCTCGTCCGGGTGGCGCTGGAGCTAGGCGAGACGGCGGTAGCGCGCGCGGTCGCCAACCGCGCCGAGCAGGGAGCGAAGCTGGCGCCCGAGGTGGCGACAGTGCAGGCGGCCGCGGTGCGGTGCCGGGGCCTGGTCGACGGTGACCCTTCGGCACTGCTGGAAGCCGTCGAGTTCGCCCGGCGAGGACCGAGAGTCCTCGACCTGGCCGTCGCCTGTGAGGACGCGGCCATGGTTCTCGCCGGTGCCGGGCGCGCCGATGAGGCCAAGGCCCTGCTCATCGAGGCCTTTGAGCGCTACGAGGCCATCGGCGCGAAAGCCTGGGCAGCCCGGGTGACGGCCGCGCTGCGCCGGCTTGGTGTCAGACGAGGCGTCCGAGGCACCCGCCTGCGGCCCGTCCAGGGCTGGGAGAGCCTGACGCCAACCGAGGTCTCCGTGTCCCGCCTGGTTGCGGAGGGCCTGACCAACCGAGAAGTCGCACAACGGCTCTACATGTCCCCGCACACGGTGAACACCCATCTGCGTCACGTATTCGGAAAGCTCGGCATCGCCAGCCGGGCCGGGCTGGCATCGGAGGCGGCTCGCAACTCGAGCACGACCACCTGACTCGATCTCACTCGATCAAGTGATGTTCCGGCCAGCGATCAAGTGATGTTCCGGCCAGGCCAGTCGCCGACAATCGTTCCCGGGTATCACCGAGGAAAGGACAGGCCCATGCCGATGATCGGATTCGTCGCTCCGCTCCTGCCGGGCATGACAGACGCAGACCGAGATGCCATGACGTCTTGCTGGAAGGGAGAACGCAAGGCTGCCTACGAAGACGCCCGCCGTCGCGCCGGGATCACCCGGGAGGCGGCGTGGATCCAGTCGACGCCGATGGGGGACCTGGCGGTCGTTTACATGGAGGCAGATGATCTCGGTGCCGCTCTCGCAACGATCGGCGGTTCGAGCGAGCCGTTCGACCGCTGGTTCCGCGACCATGTCCGCCAGGTCCACGGCATCCGACTCGAGGAGGGCTTTCCTCCCCCCGAGCTGATCCTCGACTTCCGCGCCGACGCGGCGGGCATGCCATGAACGGGCACGTTGTGGTGACCCGGAACATCGCGGCACCAGCAGATTCGCTGTGGCGGATGGTGGCCGACCTTCCGCGCATGCCGGAGTGGTCACCGGAGAACGTACGAGCCGACTGGCTCGCAGGAGCAACGCAGCCAACCGTCGGAGCGAGGTTTCGAAGCGCGAACCGGAACGGCTCGAAGACATGGAAGAGCGCTGGCGAGATCACCGAGTGCGAACCGGGCAGACTTCTGGCGTTCAGGATCAAGGCCGGGCCGTTCGAAATCTCCAAGTGGACCTACACGTTCGAGTCGACGCCCGGTGGTTGCCGCGTCACCGAGACCTGGACAGATCAACGCAGCCGACTCATGAAGGCAGTGTCGAAGCGGGTGACCGGAGTCGACGACCGCTCCGCACACAACCGACGGGGAATGCAGCAGACGCTCGCGAATCTGGCAGCCGCTGCGGGGCGACCCGCGCCAAGCACAGATGCGAAGCCCGGACACTAATACTCCGCAAACCGGCGCGCGGATGCGGATGCTCCTCCATCGCATCCAGATCACTGCGCAGGCAGACGCCGGCGCCGGAGATACCATTTCTCCCGCGGCGGCGGCACCGCAGAAGGTTACATCGCCCGGCACCGTGACCCGTTCTGCCGGCATAACGACCGAGGTGCACCGGCCAGCTGCCGCTAGTTGACCATTCGGAATCGGCAGGCTTTCTTTCTTAGATGTATCCCAGGTGCGCCGCTACCGTAATGGAAACCGGCCCGTGCCTGCCAAACCACGAATGAGTATGCCGGGCGCTGCATAGATATGCGTTCCCGTGACGCACTCTATTCGGCATCCTCTGAACAATCAATGTGAACTTGAGAGTTCGGACATCGTCCTCTCTCGCGCCTGAAACGTCAACACACAGACACCACCATCATGCTCACCGTGCCGGGGCGTTCGGAAGGTAACGTCCTACATCCTGGTCGTACCGCCGGCCAGCGTCCGGGTCAGGCGGGTGGCGAGCCCAGGAAGGGGCCGAGCTCCTGGGCGAGATCGGGCATGGTTATCGGGTCGTCTTCCACGATCTTGCCGCCGGCGAGGCGGTAGAAGGTCAGGCCCNNCCGAACGCCCGGTTCACATAGCCCGGCGCAACCAGCTCGTCGATCCGGTCGAGCTGGCCGCCGGCCAGCACCTCCTCGACGAATCGCCGGACGACGTCCTTGTTGTTATCCGTTGCCATGACTTTTCCTCCTGGTTTCAGTTACCCGGCCCGGCTGGTGCCGGGATTTGTTGCGCAAGATCTTGCGGATAGGGACGCTGGGGTCACCTGGGGGCACCTGCTTAGCCCGTCCACTCGTCGGCGACGGTCAGGTCGGTGAACTGCGGCGGGCCGTCGAAGATGTCGGCCATGATCGCCCTGGCGGCGTGCAGCGCTTCCTGGCGGCGCGGATCCTGCTCACGCGCGCGTGCTTTGTCCTCGCTCTCGAACACCACCAGCGCGTACACCTGGCTGGGGTCGGCCTGGTCATGCATCGTGAGGGTCCGGACCAGTCCCGATCCTGGCTGCTCCGCGGCCCGGAGCTGGTTATCCAGCTCCGCCATGTCCTTGCCGGGCTTCAAACGCATCGTGATCAGCTGTGCCCACATGCCGCATCCTTTCCTGGTCTGGGGTCAGATTCTGCCGGTGCCATAGTCGAGCACCAGCTCGGGCGCGGTGAACCCGTCGTCCCAGGCGATGCCATGCACCTGGCCGGCGTGGCCGCGGAACCAGCGGTCGAACGGCTCCGCCGAGGTGGCCAGGACCGTGAACGCGGCGGCCAGGTCGTCGGCCTCCAGGTAGACCACGGCCACATCCCCGCCCGGCCCGGGCTGGATCCAGACCGCTTCCCTGATGATGCCCGCACGGCGCCGGGCGTCCTGGTAGGCCTCCTTGCGCGCACCGGACCAGCACGAGGCCAGCGCGACCCGGGCCGCTTCGGCCTGGCCGGGCAGCAGCGGAACAGCGAACGCAACCGACTGCATGGGAATCGATTGGCAGTGGGTCAGTTTGAAGGCTGCGCTGCAGCGGCGAAGGCGGCCACAACCTCACCGTAGGCCGCCATAGCGGTGCCCGGCTCGACCACCGGCATGATCTCGACGTCCATGAACGGCGTGAACGGGTTCTCGGCCACGATCCGGTTCAGCTCGGCCGAATCGTCGATGTCAGCGAGCACCAGACCGCCGCCGATGACGAAGAACTCCAGCGCCGAGAAACGCTTCGAGTAATTCTCGACCCACTGGCCCAATGCTCCCATCAGCATCGGGAGCGCCTCGATGGGCGCCGCACTCCTCGGACGGTAGATGACTGCGACTCGCACGCCGTCCCCCCCTTCTTCACCAGCCGGAGCGACCCCGCGGCACGACACCCGGTCCTTCGCGCAACGGACCCGGTGGAACTGACTGCA
>DPMS01000069.1 GCA_003541285.1 Actinomycetota bacterium | reverse complement strand
GCACAGCAACTGAACGTCGATCGAGCAGTGCGCGTCGAAGCTCGATGTCTTAGCCTGCCAGATCGTCAGGGCATCCTGTGGGCTGCCAGCATTGAAGAGCTGCACGCAGCACAGCTTCATCAGGGCGGTATCGTCGTGGCCCTGACTTTGGCGTTCGAGCTCTGTCTGGGTCAGCAGGAGTTCCCGGATCAGCTCAATGTCGCTCCCGGCTGGCTGCAGGCCGAAACGCCGAAGGCTCTCATCTTCGTCCACGATCACTCTTCATCAGGCGGCGCAGCAAGGCTGGCATCACCGGATTTCAGGCGCTGGCGGACTTCCATGAGAGCGAAGCCGAGCAGGTTCAGCCCCCGCCAGGTCTGCGGGGAGGCGGCCCGCTGGTCACCGGCGCCCAGCCCGATGCCCCAGACGCGGTCGTGCGGGGACGCCTCGACCAGCACCTTGCTTCCGGTGGCGAGCAGGAACTGCTGTAGCTGCCGATGCTGGCTGAACTTCGCCATGTTGCCAGTGACAACGATCTCAAACCGCTGACCGGCCCACCGCTGCTCATCGAAACCGCGAACCTGCCTGCCCAGGGCCTTGGCCGTTCCCGGATCTGGCGCTCGCCTGATCCGTTCAGCCGTCTGCGGGTCGCCGAACAGCAGCGCCTTGCCCGCCATCATGAAGTGCTCCGCCGTGGGATAGACCAGCCCGCCGACGGTGAAAGGCGTCGGCCACCACTGGCTCAAGCACCCCTTGCCAGCCCGGCCCCCCGCCAGCGGCCGGTGCCCCCAGAAGAACAGGTACCCGGGCAGCTCCCCGTCAAGGGCAACGCCGAGCAGCTCCTCAACGCTCCGCACGTCGGCGGCCACGCGCGTCATGCCGCATTGGTAGCAGAAATGCCAGCTCTCACGCATTCCTATATCGCAGGCAGCATCAGCGCAGCGGTGGCCGGATCGGACCACACTCTTCTGCCGCCGATCGTGTACTTATGGTCAGGTGGTGGCGCGCGCATCGGCAGCTGGCTGGTCAGTGCGCCGGAGTCGGTTGACGGCCGTCGAGCCAGAGCGCCCAGCGCTCGATCGTGCCGATCCTGAGCAGGCCGGCCGACGCCCAGGGATCCTCGCCAAGGCGCGCCTTGATTTCGTTCTCGTCCGTGGCCTCGACGGCGTGCAGGGTCTGGCCGCCATCGCCGACCGGGCCGCCGAGGATGACAAAACCATGGTCGGCGAGCCCGTCCATGAACGCCGCGTGCTGATCCCAGGCGTCCTGGTCCCGGATTTGACGCGAGGGATCCCAGCCTGGGCCGTGGACCAGCTTCACCGCGAAAGTGGCCATGGCGGGAGCGTACTGGCCGCCGCCGACACCCAGCCTGAGGTGCACGCCGGCTATCGAGACGTGCGGTCTGGCCCGCCATGATGCCGCCGGCTCTCAGTTCGTCACTGCAGGTCGATGGCTACTTTGTGATGCGGGACCCGCTCGTGCTACCGGCTCAGTGCCTGCCGGGCGGTTCCTCGGCGACGGCCCGATCGTAGTGCCAGCCGCTCGCGGCGATCCACCGAGTTAAGACTGGGGCTCGATGTCGAGGTATCCGTCGTAGGCGCGGATCGTCACGAGGAAGTAGTGCAGGAAGCCCTCGAGCCCGGCCAGGCCGAAGGGGTGGGGCCATGGTTCGCAGAACCAGACTGGCGCGTCCCAGGAGAACTCATCGGTGCCGTCAGTCACTGTGAGGCCGACGCGGGCTAGCGCACCGACAGTCTTTAGCCCACCGACATAGAACTCCTCGGTCAGGGCGCCAGACAGCTCGATCCCGGCGAGAGGGGCGAGTTCCGCGCTCATCCGGGTCCGCAGCGCGCCGGTATCGAGCAGGCATTCCATCGGCGCATCCGGCAGTCCTTCTAGGGCGATGTCGACGACGGGCCGGGGTGTCAGCGCGCCGCCGCCTGCAGCTGGTAGCGCACGGAACGCGAATCTCATTGCGGGGCCGCCCCGGTGATGGCTTGCCCGGAGTCCGGAACGCGGAACATTGACTGCGCGCGCTGACGGTGCTGGGCCAGCCAGGCCACGACCTGCTTGGCCGAGGGCGCGGCGACGAGTACCTCATCGCCGCGGACAGCTACCCACAGGCCGGTGAAGGGGCGCAGCGCCTCTACCGAGGACTCCGGTCGCCCGGTGGTGCCGGGAACCGCTGGCCGCGGTGGTGCGGCGTCCGGGGAGCCCACCTGGTGGTGTCCCCGGGGGCTTGCCGCTCGTGCGGCGGTGAAGCCAAGACGGGTCAGCGCGCGACGCGCCTGATGGGTTGTGAAGTCGGCCCGGTCGAGCCCAGTGACCAGCGCCAGGACCTGCTTGGGCGGCCAGCGGCGGCCGTTGATCACCACGAAGTGCTCGTGGATCGGTTCCGGCAGCGCTCCCTGGAGGGCTGCTTCCACGGTCTGGGCATCCAGGTCGTACTGGTGGCCCGAGACCGTCATCGTCGGCATGAGCGTCTCCGATTAGTATTCTCCGTAACATATTCTCTGACTCGTCTCCACTGTAGGAGACCTGTGGGTCCGGGCAACCCTCTAGCGTGGAGCGGTCAGCGACGGCTACCGACGCAGCGGACCGTGGCGGGCGGCCTGGATCATCGCCTTGACTGGCCGAGTCGGACGGCCAACTTGGTATGACGCCGCGTTCGTGCCCGTCGCCGTCTGCGGCCGAGTCTCGGCCCCTGTCCAGGTCATAATGTGGAGGAGGATGCAGGGTTCGTTCGAAAAAGCCTCACGTCTTGCGGGGGGGCTCCGACGGTAAGTGACTAATCAAGTGACTACGCACGCAGACGGCTTCGGCCCCAGCCCGATGCAGCCAGACTCAGCAGCCGCTCTGACCTGCGGGCACTCGACCCACTTCGACACCGCCAGACGGAACCTCCGGGCATGGCATGCAAGAGGTCAGGAGTTCGAATCTCCTTAGCTCCACTCATTTTTCGAGCCCCTGTTCGAGGGCAAGTGACTAATCAAGTGACTACGGTGCCGGACTAACCGGCGTCGGTGTCCCACTCCCCAAAGATGTCGTCCATGACGGTGGCACCACCCCTGATGGCTGGGACGATGACCTTCCGGTAGACGGTCTCCGTGACGTGCGTGCTCTTGTGGCCGCGCTCGCAAACCTGTCTCGCCGTAGGTGGCGGTGATCGCGTGCAGGGGAGCGGTGGCGATCAGTCGCCGTTCTGCCGCGCTCAACCCGCGGTCCGCCACCGCCCGCTGCCCAGGAGCAGGTGCCCGGTCGGGCAGCGGCTCGCAGCCGTCGGCGTTGCCGCGCGCCGCCGGGCCATTCTGGTGTCCCATCCCGTCCATTCACCTGCTCCTCTCTGTCTCACAACGCCAGCCCTTTTCCCCTTGCCCGCAGCCTACCCGATCCTGCATCATCTTGA
>DPMS01000478.1 GCA_003541285.1 Actinomycetota bacterium | reverse complement strand
TGGGCATCGATAGTTGGCCACGCGGGCCATAGCGAGGATGCGCCGACGATGACGGTCGCTAGCAGCGATTATCGATGGTCCTGGCAAGCGAGGTCGCGATGGTGCTGAGTTCGGCTTTCAGGCTGGTGTAGTGAGGTCCGGGGTGGCCGGGGTCCAGTAGTTTCCATGCGCTTGTCCACTGGGCCCAGGGCGTCCGGAGGCTGGGAGGCATGATGGCCTCGATAGGCCGCGGGGCGAAGAGGTGCTCGCCGGATGTGACCTGGACCCAGACGTAGATGGAGGCGAGCTGGCGTTTTCGGTCCCCGAGGTCGGGCTGCTGGGGGCCGGGGGCGGGAGGCAGCCGGGAGGTGAGGCCGGTCCAGGTGTCCTCATCGATGCACCAGGTCTGCAGGGCCTGCCGCCGGGACTGGTAGTTGACCAGCGGCGTTGCCGGGTTGTCGAGCTCGCGTGTCAGGGCTTCCAGCGCGTTTTCGAAGCTGAGGGGGCCGTGCTGTTTCCTTGCCCCGGAGTGGACGTGGCCTGCTCCGGCGTAGATGCCGTAGCCGGGCAAGGCGTTGCCGGCTGATGCGATTCCCAGAAGCTGCGCGGCATCGCTGAGGGAGCCGCCGGCGACCATCTGGACGAGCCGGAGCGCAGCTGTCCGCCGGATGAACCGGTCGCTGACGCCGGCGATTGGCATGAAGTGACGGGAGTACCAGTCTTCGGGAAGGAAAGCCGGGATGTTCTTCAGTCCCCAGCGCCCGGGGCGAAGGGCAGCGTCGCGGCGGCCCCGGGGGCCGCCTGTTTTGGTGAAGGTCCGCAGGACGGGAGCGTAGGCGGCCTGCAGGCCCTCGGAGCACGGGATCGCCATCCGGGTCATGCTGAGGCCCCAGCGGCTCTGGCCTGCGTTCCGGGTGCCGAAGGGCAGGAGGAGCAGCAGTTGCTCGCGGACATCGTCACGGCTTCCGGCGAGGATGCGGTCTGCGATGTGTGCGAGCCCGCCGCTGGCTGCGGCATCCGCCGGCGGGAAGCTGAAGCCGGGCCTGGTGCGGGATGCGTCCCCCGGGGATCCGGCATGCCGGGCGGCAGCCTGTTTCCGGAGCGAGTCGATGTGCTGGTCGACGGCTGACGCGGCATCCTCGTCCAGGCTCAGGTGCCGGGCTGCCGGCCAGGTGGAGCAGGTCAGGAGCGCGAGCGCCCGGAGGTCGGAGAAGTAGCTGGCCGGCGGCGCTGGCATTCCTGCGCTGAGCATGGCAGCGGGGCCGTCCGGGTCAAGGAAGCCGAGGATCTTGTCCTGGAGGGCGATCAGCCCGGGACTGGCCGGGCGGCACCCGCTGTCCCGGTCGAGCCGGGCCCCGCAGCAGGCTGGGTGCCGTCCCCTGCCCTGGGCGATCTGCGTGCGGCACTGAGCGGGATGCAGCCCGGCCGCCAGCATCGCGGGCAGCAGGGCGCTGCCGGGACGTCGTCCCCGGACAGCCTGGCCGCATTCGGGGCAGAGGTGCTCCAGCAGCCGCTTGTGAACGGGGCAGGCGAAGACGACGGGCAGGTGCCATGCCTTGAGCCAGGGGCCGCCGAACGACTCCTGGATGGCCGACCCGTCGCCGGCGAGGCATTCGGGGCAGTAGCGCGTTGCCGGGGCGAGGATCAGCCTGCCGTCAAGGCGCCGGGCGCCTCGTGCCTTGCTTTCGGGGGAGGCGATGACGGGCGGGTATCGCTCTTGCCAGGTGCTCATGCCGAGCTGGGCGGCCTGGGCGCCGGTGAGCCGGGTCATCCGGATGAAGGTGCTCCGGCCGGTCTCCGGGATCCCGGCCAGCAGGATGACGGGGATGTGCGTCCCGCTGGCCCCGTCCGGGGCGGGACCGGTCAGCTCCGCGACCCTCGCGGGCGGCTGGTTCAGCCGGCAGGAGAGCCGCAGGAGGAACCCCGGGAGCGACTCGCCGGGGATCGGGACCAGGCTCCTGGGCAGCGGCCGGGATGCGGGCATCGCCGGTCAGCCCGCGGTCCCGCCGGCGGGAGTGCCCCGGTCGTCGAAGACGGTGTTCCGCGGCTTGCGCCGTTTCCGGGCCGGCCGGGCGGGTGCCCGGGGAATGTCGGGGATCTCGCCCGCACCGGGGTCGAGCCCGGGCAGGTCGGCGGGGCTGACGGTGAGGGTGTCGAGAAGCCCGGCGGTGATCGTCTCGGCACCGGTCTCGATGGCGTGCCGGCATCCCGCCTGGATGAGTTTCCTGAGCAGGCCGATGATGCCGTTGGTGCGGCCGGACAGGTACTCGGGCATGCCGCCGCCGCTGAGCATGCCGTCGCCGCCGTTCAGGAGGCGGAGCTGCTGCTCGATGCCGACGAGGTGAGCGGTCCAGGCGGCGATCCCGTCCGGGGAGCCATAGCTGAACCGGTCGAGGTCGATGAGCCCGAACCGCAGGTCGGTCTGGCCGGGCGCGTCGTCGTTGCGGCTCTTGCCGCGGTCCCTGACCGGCGGGAAGATCCACTGGCCGGTCCGCGGGTCCTTGCGGCCGTCGCGCAGCAGCCCGGATTTCGGGATCCCGGCCCCGACGAGGATAAGGGTGGCGGGCAGGCTCATCAGCTCCCGGATGAGGTCCAGGACGTCCTGGTCGGCCTCGCGGTGGAGCTTGAGCCTGGTCACGTCGTCGATCACGATCGCCTTGGTCCCGTGGTCGAAGACCGCGTCCTTGACCGTGCGGATCAGGTCTTCCAGCCGCATGCCCTTGTAACGCTCGCCGTAGAAGTGCAGGATCCGCTGGCAGGCCGAGATCGGGGTGGCCTTGACCGGGGTGCGGACGTAGACCGCCGGCACGTGCAGGTCCAGCGTCCCGGCGACTGCGGACGGGTTCTGGCCGTAGAGGGCGAGCCACTCGTCTTCGTAGCAGGCCAGGGCCTCGCAGGCGGTCTCGGTCTTGCCCTGGCAGCCGCCGCCGTTGATCATCAGGCCGGGCCGGGTGTCCGGCCCGCGGCAGAACGCGCCGGTCTCGATCAGGGACCGCATCTGCCGGGAGACGAAGGCGCTCATCGGGGTCTCCTGGATCGCGAGGTTGGAGTGGGTCGCGATCCGGTGCAGGTCGTGCAGGCGCCGCTGCCGCGGCGTCATCCGGGCATGTTCGGCGGCGGTGATCACCGGGGCCGGGACGAAGTCGCGGCGGGTCAGCCGCCACCGCGTCCAGCCCTCCAGGGTCTCGCGGTCCGGCACCGGCCCGGGCAGGAACGCCGCGGGCCGGGCAGCGTGGCCGCCGGATCCCGGCCCGGGATCCGCGGTGCCCGCGGTCACTCCTCGTCCTCTTCGGGAAGCGCCAGCAGGCTGGTGGAGCGCAGCTTGTCGCCGAGCGTCCCGGGCGGGGCGGGACGCTGCGGGACGGCCTGCTCGCGGCGGCGCCGGCGCTCGGCGTCGATCGCGTCGCGGGCCCGGGACGCCTGCTCCGGCCAGCGGAGGGGAACCACTGTCCCCTCGCCGCCTGCCGCGGAGGGCGCCGGGCCGTGCCAGTCCCTGGCCGCCTGGTCGCCCTGGGCGGTCTCCCGGGCCCGGGCATTCTTCTCCTTCTTCCCCATCTGGGAGGGCCACTGCGAGACGGGAGCAACCCCGCCCAGCAGCCTCAGCAGTACCGGCAGCAGGTCATCATCGGATTTCGGCGACAGCCCGGCGACGCGGGCCTCGCGGAGCAGTTCGTCCGCGGTCCTGTCCGAGAACGCGGGAATCTCGCCCTCGGGCGGCAGCCCGTTCCACCGCAGGGCATGCCACTTCCCCGGGTCGGCGGGGTCCTGGAAGAACACCTGCCGCCGGTCACGGCGGTCATCGCGGATCACCCACGCGTCCTTGTGCTTCCCGCCCCGGCCGGACGGCTTTCCCTCATACGGCTTCAGCGCCGGGTCCGCCCTGCCATACCAGAGCCCGCCGATCTTCACCCCGCGGTCAGCGTGGATCTTCACGTGGTGGACGGGCAGGAGCTCGTAATACAGTTCCGGCCGGGGGATCTGCAGGGCGAACCCGCCCTGGTTCATCGCGGCGGCGAACAGCGTGTTCGGGCTGTGCTCCCCGCCCGGCCCCCAGGCCGGGGCATGCTCCCCGAGAGCCCGCTTCTGCCAGACCGAAATAATCCACTCTGCTACCAGATGTTCCATTTGCGTCAGGGTCAGGACGGCGGCGGCCCCGGGGTCGGCGCCGCGGTCGGCGACATCGATCCCGGTATAGCCGGGCAGGTGCTCGAACAGCAGGCTCCGCAGCGACCCGAATGCCCGCTCGCAAGCGGCCTTGTCCTGTGGCCGCAGGACCCTCGCCGGCAGGACGTTGCAGCCCAGCGCCTGCTGGGCCGCGACCGCCGTGTGGCTCTTATAGGGACCCCCGTGGTCCGTGGTAACGGTCTCCGGGGCGAAGAACGGCAGCCCGGCGACCCGGTGCCCGGCGAAGTCCGCGACGAGGCCGGCGGGGACCCCGGGATAGGGCCACTCCATCTCCGGGCCCCAGCCGTCCCGCATCGGCAGCGGCATCATGATGTCGCGCAGCAGCATCGCGATATCGACCGCGGTGTCCGACACCAGCGTGAGCCGGAACGCGACCGCCGAGTGCGTGAACATGTCGAGGGCCAGTGTCAGGAAGGCGGTCACCGGGTCGCCGAACACGCCGTCGCGGACCTTCACCGGCAGCGGGGTCGTGTCCAGGGCGACGACCTGGCCGGGCCGGCTCACCGTCACGTGCACCTTCGCGGCCTCGATGCCGTCGGCCGCCCGGTCATAGCGGGGACGGGTGCCGCCCGGCCCGGACCACTCCCGCCAGACCTTCCTCAGCGTCCAGTAGCCCGGGACCGGGACATCGGCCCCGAACTTCTCGGCGACGTACTGGGCGACCAGGACGTGCTTGTCCTTCACGCTGGTCCTGGACCTGTCCCTGGTCTCCTTCCGGACCGCGAAGATCGCCTCCCGCACTTCCTCGGTGATGCTGGGATGCCCGGCCCGCGGCCGGAGCCACCGCCCGTCGATGCACCCGGCCGGGCCCCTGGCCTTCCACGCGTCCGCCATCCGCCTCAGCGTCCGCTCGCTCACACTTCCCAGGCCGAGCAGCGCCGCCTCCCCGCCGCCGAGCGCGTTCAGCTCGGCGGCCTTGGCCCGCCGCCGCTGCCCCAGCATCGTGGTCCGTGGGTCATAGGCCGGGCGGGGCTCCCCGGGCTCCGGGTGCAGCGGGTCCCCGCTGCGGAACCCGGTCTCGGCCTCCAGCAGGTGCGCGACCCGCAGCCGCACGGCCTCCCGCTGGTAACCGGTCAGGTCCTCCAGGACCGGCGGCTGCCCCCCCGGCCGCGCCGGTACCGCGGCGTCGTCGCCGGGGACGGGCCGGCAGTCGGGGTGGTGCGCCAGCCACCGGATGCTCCGCCGCTGTTCCTCCCCGCCGGAGCGGAGCAGCACCCGGCCGTACTGGGCCTCGACGGACGACACCGCCCACTCCCGGCCGCCCAGCAGCAGCGCCGACCCCGCGGACAGCTCCAGGAGCCCGGCCTGGCCCGTCATCATCCGTTCCCCCCGGCCAGCCAGACCGGCGACGCGTCGCCGAGCGGGCGGGACAGGTCGGTCCCCAGCCGCCGGCGCCAGAGCATGTGCAGCGCATGCGCCCGGGCGACCGCCGGCAACGGCGTCGCCGTGACCAGATCCCCGAACGCGGCCGGCCCCGCCGCGACGGCATCCAGCAGGCGTTCCTGCAGACCCAGCCGGTCCTGCAGGTCCCGCCGCTGCGCGGACAGCGCGTCAATTCCCGTCCGCACGTGCGGCCGCCAGCCGGCGACCACCGAGTACCGCCACCCAGACTCCAGCGCTGCCTCCGCCGCGGCGGCGAAGCACGTCACGTCGTCCTCCTTGACCAGCCTCGCGGGGCGGACGTCGAGCAGCCACCGGGACCCGTCGCGGAATACCGCCAGGAAGTCCGGGACATGCTTAAGGAAGCCGCCATCGGCGGCCCCGAAGCGGAGCGTGAACGGCTGCGGAAGGACGTCTTCCAGCGCCCCTGTGAAGTCCAGCGCCAGCAGCAGCGCCTGCTCCTCCAGCGACTCGAACCCGTGCACCCGCCCCGTCGACACCATGAACTGCAGCCCGGGCCGGTGCCGCTGCCGCCGCCCCCAGGAAAAACGGCGGACTGGCTCGCACCCGGCAACCGGAGCTGACCCCAGGTCCCTGACCAGCGATACTTCGTCCCCGCCGCGCACCTGCCACGTGGCCGTCCACTGCCGCGTCCACCCCGGATCCAGCACCAGCCGGGCACGCTCCGCGTCCCCGGACTCAAAGGACAGGAACAACTCGTCCAGACCGCAGCGATCCGACCGCACCGGCACTGCCTTGCTCATGGTCACCTAATAAGCACAACATGTAGCAAAGATCCTTTTGACCTCTTCCAATTAGCAGCCCGGTATATCCCGAAAATCCCTAACCAGGTCCAGGCCGCCGGCCTGCCGGCATGTCGTACCACAGGGAACCCATCGTCTGAGCTGCCCCGACGTCGTCGAGCCCTCGCGATGGCCCGCAGTGGCCAACTATCGATGCCCA
>DPMS01000477.1 GCA_003541285.1 Actinomycetota bacterium | reverse complement strand
CGTTCCACCACATCGGGATCGCCATCCGCCGCGACCCCTCCGGCACCGTGTGGATGACGCAGGACTTCTCCAACTGAGGGCCAGAGCGGCCCGGCACCATGCCGCGAATTCGCCGGTGCCGGACCACGTGCCGGGTCACATCCTGATCACAGCCGCATCGCTGATGGCAGGACGTAGAAGTAGAAGACGCCGATCAGGATGAGGTAGCCGAGGATGACCAGCGTCCAGCCGAAGTTGTGCCTGATCACCTCGCCTTCCCGGCGGACGTAGCTACTGGTGGACACGCCCACGCTGGTGGTCTGCGGAGCCACCGGCTTGCCCACTTCGGCGCCCGCGGAATTGAGCGAGGGCAGCAGCAGCAACGGCATGCGCAGCAGGCCGCCTACGGCGTACTGGAATCCGCCGAACAGCGCATTGGTCGAGGTGTTGCTGCCCGACAGCGCGACCCCGATCCAGCCCAGGATCGGCGCGAGCAGGATGAACCAGGTGCCGACCCGGGAGAACCCGTATGCCAGCGTGCTCGCCATGCCGGAGTAGTTGAAGACCTGGGCGAGCCCGAACACGATCGGCGCGACCAGCAGCGCTCCCCACATCTGGGAGAAGCTGCGCTTCAGCGCGGCCATGAACTGCGCCGCCCCCACCCGGAGCGCGGCCAGGATGACCAGCAAGGAAACCAGGATCCAGGTTCCGGCGATGGCGGGCGCGAACTTCCACACGATCGCGACCGGCTGGTGGGACAGCGAACTGATCGCATCGACTTCCGGCTTGATGAACGTGTAGTCGCCGAGGTGGGACCACGGTCCGGTCGCGGCCACGACGACCACGATGAGGATGCCGAACGCCATGAAGCCGGGGACCGCCTCCCGCACCCCCGAGCTCCCGGGGCTGGCCGACACATCCGCCGCTGGCCCGGCACCCGCCGGCGTGGGGGCCGCCGGCGCGGGGGCCGCCGGACCGCCCGCAGCGGCGATCGGTACCCCGCCGTAGCCAAGGGTTTCGGCCGGCCGCCAGAACTTCAGCAGCAACAGCAGCGCGCCGAACGAGACCAGCGCGCCGATGACGTCGGGCAGGTAAGGCCCGAGGAACTGCGAGGTCGGGAACTGGCCGAGGATGTAGGACAGGGAGCCCACCACGGGCAGCGGCCAGATGCCCCGCAGGCCGCGGCGGCCCGCGACCAGGTAGACGAGGATCCACGGCGGCAGCAGCGCGAGAATCGCCACGATCCGGCCCACCGAGGCGGACAGGCTGAGCAGCGGCACGTTGGTGACGGCCGCCAGCGCGATGATCGGGGCACCCAGAGCCCCATAGGAGACCGGGGCGTTGTTGCCGATGGCGGCCACCCGGATCGCGTCGAGTTCAGCCACGCCGAGACCGACCAGGATGGGGGCGATCACCGCCCACGGGTAGCCGAACCCCACCAGCCCTTCGAGCAACGCCCCCAGTGCCCAGGCCATGAGGATCGCCTGTACCCGCACGTCAGCGGTCGCCTGGGTGACGAGCCAGTGCCGGAAGTGGGCGAAGACGCCGGTCTCCACCAGGACGTTGTAGATCACCACCCCCCAGAAGACGATCCAGTCGATGGACCAGATCCCGGTGGCCGCGCCGATCCCCCAGGCGCCGAACGTCGGCCCGGCCGGAGCATGCCAGATGGCGATCGCCATGATGATGGTGATGACCGCGCCGATGGTCACCGCCAGCCATGCGGTCACCCGCATGACGGCCAATAAGACCAGCAATAACGCGAGCGGGAGCAGCGCCACCAGGGTGCTGCCCAGCGTCGAGTGCAGGGGATTGAGATCCTGGGTAAAGGGCGATGCCGCGAGAACCATGGACTGCCGCCTTCCGCTCGGCTTGTGCGTGTTCAGTCCCCGCCCGCCCGGCCGTGAACTGATAGTTACCCAATATCTGGGCCTGATCAAGAGGCCATCTCACCCACCGGGCCCGACGGCGGCACGACGGGGTGGCGGGGTGCATTGCGGGGAATCATTCTCTCCTTTTGACCAATCGCATGCGGTAGCCAGTCGCAACGGAGATCAGGAGCTGGCGACACCCCAAACCCGCTCGGAGCCCACAGTTCCCAGTGCAGGCGAATGGCTCCAACCCGCCCTTCGAACAGTTGCCTTTGCCGTGGTCACCGCCGGGATCGTAGCTTGTCAGACATGTGGGATTTCCGTGGTCATCGGGAGCGGAACTTGTCGAGACCGGGGCGGGCTGGCCGAGCCTGAGGTGTCCGAGGAATCAGATCTTCGCGCGACCGTCTGGGATGACCGGCTGTGGGCGGCCTCCGCCTCGTACAGATGGTCTCCCGCCGACGGCCTCCCAGCGGTTGAGGTACTTATCGTTCCATCTGGCGACAGTGGCCGCCGACGCGTGCTGGGCCTGGAACGAGGCTGCTCGGTGTATTGCTGCGAGGTGGATACCAGCAACGCGCTCATGCCCGTTCGGGCATTCTGCGGACGTGACTACCTGCAAGAGATCCGGTCCGCGCTCGGGCTGCGTCCTCCCTGCTGGCCGCCGCCAGGCAGAGCAGGCACTAAGATCCGAACGATGACCGCACATGCCGCCACCACGTTCGAAATCCGTCGGCGGGGAGCCCTGGAGATTCTGACCTGGCCAGTCTTCGCCTCATTCCCGGTCGATGTCATGGTTACTACGCGCCACGGTGGTGTCTCATCCGGCGCGTACGCGACACTCAACCTCGGCTTCCACGTCGGCGATGACTCGGAGGCCGTGTTGGAGAACCGGCGCCGAGCCGCATCGGCACTGGGCGCTGACCCTGGTGACTTCGTGTTCTGCGATCAGGCCCACGGCCGGGAAGTCCGCGTTGTGTCAGCAGAAGATCGCGGCCGGGGCGCGCGCACGCTCGACGATGCGATCGGCCAGGCCGATGCCCTAGTCACCAGCGACCCCGGCACTGTCCTGGTGGTCATGGTCGCGGACTGCGTACCGATCGTCCTCTACGACCCCGTCGCTCACGTACTGGCCTGCGTCCACGCGGGCTGGCGAGGAACAGTCGCCCGGGTGGCCGAGGCCGCGCTCGCCTACGTCGAGGCGGGGACCATCGTCGGCGTCGGCACCGGCTCTACGGCCAATAAATTCATCGATGCCCTGGCCGGCATGAAGGGCCATATCCTGGGGGCGGTGGCCAGTTCGAATGCCACGGCCGAGCGACTGGCCGGGCACGGCATAGCGGTGCTGGACCTGAACGAGGCGCTGACCCGGGTGGATGCGCTGTCGGTATATATCGACGTCGCCGACGAGTTCGACGCGGGCCGCAACCTGATCAAGGGCGGTGGCGGGGCGCTGACGCGCGAGAAGATCGT
>DPMS01000356.1 GCA_003541285.1 Actinomycetota bacterium | reverse complement strand
GTGCAGCCCTGACGACATGGCCGCTGATGACGGCGGGGGTGCTCGCCGGGTCGGCGCAGGCCCGCCTCGGTGCCGCTCACGGTGTGCCTGGTCCGGGCCAGATGCCGAGGTAGTCGCGGGCCTGCTGGCAGAGTTGCCGGCCGAGCGGGGTCAGGATCGTGGTGCCTCCGGGTCGGAGCCTGCGGTTGACGAGCTGCCCGCCGCTGGCGCGTTCGAGCAGGACGACCTGGTGGTGGAGGGCGGAGTGCCAGATGCCGAGTGCCTGGGCGGCGGCGGTGATGCTGGGGTGCCCGGCGATGAACAGCAGCCGGTCCAGGCGGCTTCGGGCGCGGGGACCGATAAGGGCGCTGCGCAGTGGTTCGGGCAGGTCGCGCGGGTGGATGCCTGGGGCTGAGGTGGCTGGCATGTAGATGCTGCTGCCGCGGACGCGGATGGGGATGCCGTGGTCGCGGGCGAACTGGCTGAGGGTCTGGACGCGGCAGCCGACCTGGTGTGCGATGTCGTCCAGGGGGCGATGCCAGGTGAGGTATTCCCGGCGGAGCCAGGCCGGGTCGAGGTAGATCACGCCGGGCTGCTGGCCCGGGGGCCGGGCGGCCGGCTCGGGTGCGGGGATGAGGGTGCGGTGGACCGGACGGCGGGGGCGGGGCAGCGGGTTCCGGCGCAGCACCTGGCGCAGGTGGTCGGGGGAGATGCCCAGGTTAGCCGCGATCTGGAAGGGTGGGGTCTCGTCGTTCAGCAGGGCGCGGTGGACGGGGGCGGGGGCGGGGCGGGCGGGGTCCGCGCCGGGCCAGTCGACAGCGGTGACCCAGTCCTCGGGCGGCTGCCACTGCAGGGGCTCGCCGCCGATTCCCCATCCGCTGAGCAGGCAGCGGGCGTGATCAGCCAGCGCGGCGGCCAGGCTGGCGGGCATGCCGAGGACAAAGTCGTTGTAGCTCGCGTGCGATCTGGCGCTGAGCCGGTAAGGCGGCGGGGCCGTGCCCAGGCTGCAGCCGGTGAGCAGCTCGTATAGGTAGCGGCGGGCGCTGGCGGCAGGGACCAGCCGCATCCCGGCCCCGCGGGTCATCCTGGCCCAGGCGTCGTCGTCGATGAGCGTGGTGCCGACGGCCAGGTCGCGGCGGCGCCGGTAGTCGATGGGGATGCCGCAATCGTCGATCGCGAAGGCGAGTTCGGTGAGGATGCGCAGCGCGCTGTCGGTGAGCTTGCTCATGTGGTAGCCGGTGATGTGCCGGCGGAGCTGGCTGCTGACCATGGTGGTGATCTGGTTCAGCGGCATGTCGCTGTGCGGGAGCAGCAACGCGATCAGCGCGGCGGGCAGGAACTTGCCGTGGCTGGAGGCGGCGGGGTCGTCGGTGAGGCGTATCGCCCAGTCTGGCCAGAGCTGGTCGGGCAGCCGGGCTGCGCGGGCGGCAGCCAGGTCGGGGGCACCGGGCGGGCGCCGGACCGGAGTTCGCGGGACGGGCAGGGTGGTCGCGTGGCGGAGCCGGTCGGCGGGCCGCAGCCACGGGTCGCGGGCGCGGGCGATCCGGCTGCCGAGCACCGGGCTGGCCGGCCGCCACGAGGACGGGATAGCTAGGGGAACGGTGCCCGGCGGGATGCCGGTGACCAGGCTGGCCAGCGGATCCTGCCCGCTGGCGTCACAGGGTCCGGTGAGCAGCGCGAACGCCGTGATGAGGGCATCCGCGCTCAGCATGCTGGGGGTGAACCCCTGTCCGGGACGGTGCTGGAGGTCGCGGTCAGCGAGATGGTAGGCGATGAGGGTGATGTCGGTGAGCTGACTGAGGGCGTGGCAGCGGCCAGATGCAGTCCCGGCGGGGTCGCGGAGGTCGGCGAGGAAGCCGCTGATGGCTTCCTGCGCCTGCCGGGCGGTGGAAGGATCAGCGCAGCGGGGCGGGCGGGCGGTGTCGAGCTGTCCGCCGCAGCCGCCTGGTCCGGAGCAGTGCCCGGCCCGGTAGGAGAGAAGACGGCTGGCGGGCTGGCCCCCGCAGCACGGGCAGTGGCTCGCCAGTAGCCGGCCGTGCCGCAGGCACAAGAAGATCACCGGCATCGACCAGGCGGCGGGCATCTCGCCTGGGTCTTCGGCCAGGCAGGCAGGGCAGAACCGGGTGACAGGCCGCGGCGACCAGGCGAGCAACAGGGGATCCGGCGGTGACGGCCCGGCGGTGAGCATGGCCGTGACCGCGGACGTGTTCAGGCCGGTGGCCGCGCAGATGACGGCCACCAGCGCAAGGGCCGGCCCGTCAGCGGCTCTGGCCGCGTGCTCGTGGCGGACGGGTATGCCGAGCGCTTCCGCGAGGTGGCCGGGGCTCATGGCCAGCCGGGCGGCGTAAGTGTGCAGCCAAAGGCCGAACGGCTCACCTTCCAGCGGGGCAAGGGTGAACGGCAGCCGTCCGGTCATACCGCCATCGCCTCCCCGGCAGCGGATGCGCTGGTCCCGGTGTCAGGCCGGGAGGGCAGCTGCCCGGTTGCGATGGCGGCCTGGAGCTGGCCGCGCGCGTCCTCGGCGGCCTGGTCGATCCGCACCTCGTCCAGCAGCCCGGCGGTCAGCGACTCAGCCCCGGTCTTGATCGCCCGGTAGCAGCCGCGGCCGATCATCGACATCAGCGACGCGAAGTGCCC
>DPMS01000479.1 GCA_003541285.1 Actinomycetota bacterium | reverse complement strand
GGCGGCGACCACTAGAGGGTGAAGACGACCTTCCCGAACAGGTCACCGGCGATCATCGCGGCGAATCCGTCCGCGGCTTGCGCGAGCGGCAGCGTGCGGTCGATCCGCGGCCGCACCCCGGTCTGCTCGCAGAACCGCAGGAGCCGGCCCAGCTGGTCGCGGCTGCCCATCGTCGAGCCGACCACGGACAGCTGGAGGAAGAACACCCGGTTCAGCTCCGCGGGCGGCGCCTGGCCGCTGGTCGCACCGCACACGACGACACGGCCCCCGGGGCGCAGCGACCGCAGCGAGTGAGCCCAGGTGGCCTCGCCGACCGACTCCATCACAGCGTCGACCCGCTCCGGCAGCCGGGCGCCGGCCGGGAAAACCTGGTCAGCGCCGAGTTCGATCGCCTGCTCACGCTTGGCCCCGCTCCGGCTGGTCGCCCAGATCCGGTAGCCAGCCGCCCGCCCCAGCAGGATCAGCGCGGTGGCGACTCCACCGCCGGCGCCCTGGACGAGCACAGTGGATCCCGGCTCCAGGCCCGAGCGCCCGAACAGCATGCGGTAGGCGGTCAGATAGGCGGTCGGCAGGCAGGCCGCCTCTGCGAACGACAGCGCCGCCGGCTTGGGCACCAGGTTGCGCCGCGGTACCATCACCCGTTCGGCGAAGGTTCCGTCATAGCGTTCGGACAGCAGCGACCGGCTGGGGTCGAGTGTCTCATCGCCGCCCGCCAGTGCCGGGTCGCCGATGACCGCATGGACGACCACCTCATTGCCGTTCTCGTCAACCCCCGCGGCGTCACACCCGAGGACGACCGGCAGGCGGTCGGGCGAGATACCAACTCCGCGCAGAGTCCAGATGTCGTGATGGTTCAGCGAGGCAGCCTTGACGGTGACGGTCGCCCAGCCCTCCGGCGGGGACGGGTCCGGGCGTTCACCAAGATCCAGGCCAGCCAGTGGGTCGTCGGCGTCGATGCGGGCGGCGGTGACAGCGAACATGCCCGCACCCTAGAGCACACGGTCAGGGCTGCCTCAACCCGCCCTCAGCACATACGGGTGGAGCGCCCATCCCGGACATCGCCGTGATGGCAGGCCGGTGGCCGTTTGCTGCCGGATGTGGCATCTGCTGAATGTTCCGGCCCGTGGCTGTCTGGTTACCCGCCGGAAGCGGGGGCCGGCCCGCACGGGCTGTGCCATACTCAACGCCGGAAGCGCCCCAGCCCTCCCGACTACACCGCAGGCACCACGCCCCACGCCAGGTGCGACGCCGTGTGCGGTGCGGTCCCCCCACGTTCCGCTGCCCCACGATCCACCCCCAACGACCGGCCCCCAGCCCCACGCAACGCCTCAAGCCTCTCGCTGCCGAAGGACCGGAGTGGACCTCATCTCCTACGCCGAACTGGCCGTGCGCCTGGTCAACAGCGCCACGCCCGCTGGCGATGACCGCGGTGGTCTCGCCACGGTGGAGGCGTACCGTGCTCTTGTGGCAGACCGGCCGCATCTGGGTGGCCGCGTGACCGCGGCCGACCTGGAGGGGCTCAGGCAGTTGCGGGACGAACTGCGGCTTATCTTCGCAGCGGCCGCGGCCGCGCAGGAAACCGAGGTAGCCGCCCGGCTCAACGCACTGCTCGCCCGCTACCCGGTCCATCCGCACATCGTCCGCCACGATGGCAAGCGCTGGCATCTGCACCTGGTGGAAAGCGGGTCGGCCGCGGACAGGTTCGCGGCGGGCGCCATTGTCGGCCTCACCGGGCTGGTGACCGACTGCGGCACCGATCGGCTCGGCACCTGTGCCAGCGCCGGGTGCCAGCGTGTCTTCATCGACGCGGGACCCGGCCGGAGCAGGCGCTATTGCTCAGACCCATGCACGGGCAGGGCAAACGTCCGTGCTTTCCGCTCCCGCGGCCGCGGGCGGGACCAGCGCACCGCCGCGAGCTGAGCGCGGCGACCACCCGGGACCGCTGGGCGACCACCCGGGACCGCTGCCCGGAAAGAACCTGGCCAGTCAGCTATGGCGGGTGGGCCAACCCCCAGGCGGCCTGGCCTTGGCCGCGACCGCCCCGATCGCCGGCAGCCACCCTCCGGATCTTCTACTCGCACCCTCCGCGACGCTGCCTAGGGCCTAGACCTGCGCTGCGGCGCCGTCCGCGTTACCGAAATGAAGCCGGGCCACTTCTTCTCATGCTTCTTGACGATCATTACCATGAGGCCTACTCACGGGCGTATGGCCCCCGTATGCGGACCCGGAAGAAGGCTCGAAACATGGCAACTGAATCCGTAGCTGCCCGAGAACAGACTTCAGGTACCGGCCTCAGACGAGAGGTCGGCTTCGTCGGCCTGTTCATGGCGTCTGAGGGATCGATTATAGGCTCGGGCTGGCTGTTCGCCGCACTGGGCGCCGCGATACTGGCGGGGTCGGCGTCGATCATCTCCTGGGTTCTGGCCGGTATCGCCGTCATCATCCTCGCGCTGGTTCACGCCGAGCTAGGGGCGATGTACCCGGTGGCAGGTGGCACCGCGCGGTTCCCCCACTACGCCTTCGGCAGCGTGGCCGGCATCTCCTTCGGCTTCTTCTCCTGGCTGCAGGCGGCGACGGTGGCGCCCATCGAGGTGCTGGCCGTGGAAGGCTACGCCTCCTACTGGTGGCCTGCGCTGATCCACGCGTCCGGGCCCAACAAGGGCCTGATCACGCCGCTCGGCTACGGCGTGGCGGTGGTGCTGATGGCGATCTTCACCGTCATCAACTTCCTCGGCGTGAGGTGGCTGGCCCACACCAACAGCGGCATCACCTGGTGGAAGATCGCTATCCCGACCTTCGCCATCATCGTGCTGTTCACGCAGTTCCACGGCAGTAACTTCACCGCGGCTGGCGGGTTCATGCCCGAAGGAATGAAGGGCGTCTTCGCCGCGATCAGTTCCGGCGGCATCGTGTTCGCCTACCTGGGCTTCGAGCAGGCTGACCAGCTCGCCGGCGAGGCGCGCAACCCGCAGCGGAACATCCCCCGCGCCATCATTGGCGCCGTCCTCCTGGGTGTCGTTATCTACTGCCTGCTCGAGATCGTGTTCATCGGCGCGCTTCCCGGCAGCCAGCTCCTGCACGGATTTGCGAAGATCCCCGACCAGAACATTGTCAACGGGCCGTTCGCTGGCCTAGCGGGAATCGTCGGGCTTGGCTGGCTGGCGTTCCTTCTTCGCGTCGACGCGGTCATCTCCCCCGGCGGCACCGGGCTGATCTACACGACCTCCACCTCCCGCGTCTCCTACGGCCTGGCAAGGAACCGCTACTACCCGCAGATCTTCGCCAGGACCGACAGGCGTGGCGTGCCCTGGTTCGGCCTCATCTTCGCATTCATCGTCGGCCTGGTCGCCTTCCTGCCGTTCCCGAGCTGGTACAAGCTGGTCGGCCTGGTGACCGCGGCGAGCGTGCTCATGTACGCGGGAGCGCCGCTGGCGATGGGCGCCTTCCGGCGGCAGGTCCCGGACGCGAACCGGCCGTACCGGATGCCAGGAGCGGATGTCCTGGCGCCGATCGCCTTCATCATCGCCAACCTGATCATCTACTGGTCGGGCCTGGAGACGCTCTGGAAGCTCGGCATAGCGATGATCGTCGGGTACATCATCATCGGCGTCGCGATGGCCTTCGACAGCAAGCGCCCGCCGCTGGAGCTGAAGTCGGCGCAGTGGCTGCCGGTCTACCTGATCGGCATGGGCATCATCTCGTGGCAGGGCCAGTTCAGCGGTGGTGCCGTGCAGGCGCCGATCAACACCAACCACATCCCGTTCGGGTGGGACATGCTGGTCGTCGCCGCGTTCGCCCTGGTCATCTACTACTGGGCCCGGGCCGTCCGGCTGCCCAGGGAAGAGATGCTCGCGCTGGTCGAGCGGCAGGCAGCACCTGAGATGGAAGAGGCGCCGACGGCGGCCGGCTGATCCCGCTGCCCTGCCCGGCAGCAGCTGGCCGACAGGATCGTCCAAGCCGTGAGGGCCTGGGTGGGGTCCCTTCCCGCTACGGGAAGGGACCCCACCCGTCTTCCCGGTAAGGAACCCGTGGGCGGCCACGGTGATAGCGCAGCACGACTGTGCCCTGGATCAGGCCGGCCGGCACCGGCCCGAAGGCCCGGCTGTCCACCGCGCCGGCTCCCGGGTTGTCCGAGGACAGCCACCAGCCGCCCGGCTCCCGCCGGGATGCCCGTTTGATGACGAGCAGATCCGGCCGGCCGGGATGCTGAGCGACCACAAGCTGGCCCGGGCGTACCCGCAACGTCCGCCCCGGCCGTATCGTTCGGCGGACGAAAAGCCAGTCACCCGGGTTCAGGGCAGGCTGCATGGACCGCTCGGCCACCGCGATCCGCCAGATGGGCCAGCGCATCATGTCCTGATCCCTCCCGGACTACCGGGCACCCGACGGGGTAGTGTCGGACACCGGTACCCATGATCCGACATGAGAGAAGGAGATCGATGAGGCTGCTCGCACGTCTCCTCGAGCCGAAGGCAACGGCGTACGCGCACTGCGACCTGCCGTGCGGGGTGTACGACCCGGCGCAGGCGCGGATAGAGGCCGAGTCCGTCAAGGCGATCTGCCAGAAGTACGCCGACAACGCCGACCCTGAGTTCCGGACCCGCGCGCTGCAGATCAAGGAGGAGCGCTCCGAACTCGTCAAGCACCACCTGTGGGTGCTGTGGACCGACTACTTCAAGCCACCGCACTTCGAGAAGTACCCTCAGCTCCACCAGCTGTTCAACGAGGCCACCAAGCTCGCGGGAGCGGGTGGCACCAAGGGCAGCGCAGACGTGAGCAAGGCAGACGAACTGCTCGGCAAGATCGAGGAAATCTCCAAGATCTTCTGGGAGACCAAGCAGGGCTGACACCGGACTGCACCGATCCTGACGCCGGAGGCCGCGCGGAGACCCGCGCGGCCTCCGGCGTTCACGCCACTCCGGCACGAGCCGTCTGGCCAGGCGTAGCAGGCATCGTAGACGTTCGGGCGGGGCGGCGCGTCAGCACCACTCGCTGTGGACGGTAGGTTGCAGGCAAGAGCCGACGGCGGCCGGCACCGATGGGGCGGCCACCGCCAGTGGAGGACAGACGTGACCGGAGAGACGACCGCGCGGCGGGCTGGGACGGCGCCCACGGCAGTTATGGCTGAGGGTGGCCCATCGCCCGACCGTGACGTGCAGGATCAGGTAACCATCCGGATGCCGGCCGAGGGGGCGTACCTGTCAGTCCTGCGGACAGCTACCGCGGGCCTGGCGGCCCGCCTCGACTTCACGCTGGATGAGATCGAGGATCTGCGCATCGCGGTGGACGAGGCATGCGGCATGCTGCTCGCCCAGGCCGCGCCTGGCGCCGATCTGGAATGTGACTTCACCCTCGGCGAGGACAATATGAGCATCGCCGTCTCCACCCTCGCCGCGCAGCCCCGCCCACCAGCCCGTGACACGTTCGCATGGACTGTCCTGTCAGCGCTGGCAGGCAGCGCCGACGCGTGGGTGGAGCCGGGCGACAAGGTCACGGTCATGCTGCGCAAGACCCGAGAGTCGTCGAGGCCCGGGTGACCGGGGAAACCGACACCCAGCTGCCCGAGGGCATGGGCGCGCAGGTGACCGACGACATCGATCTCGCCGTCGCCGAGGGTTTTGACGCCCAAGCGGATGAAGCCGGGCTGCCCCCGCCACCGAAGATCCAGCACGCGGTACCCGACAGGGGCCGGGCCAGGGAGCTGTTCGAGCAGCTCGCCGCCCTGCCCGAAGGGGACGAGGAGCGGCTGCGCCTCCGCGGCGAACTCGTCGAACTGCATCTGCCGCTGGTGGAGTACCTGGCCCGGAGGTTCCGCAACCGGGGCGAATGGCTGGACGACCTGACCCAGGTCGCCACGATCGGCCTGATCAAATCCATCGACCGGTTCGACCTGGCGCGGGGGGTGGAGTTCTCCACCTACGCCACGCCCACCATCGTGGGTGAGATCAAGCGTCATTTCCGGGACAAGGGCTGGGCGGTCCGGGTACCGCGCCGGCTCCAGGAACTCAAGCTGGCGCTGACGAAAGCCATCGGTGACCTTGCCCAGCGAGAAGGCCGGGCACCGACCATCGCGGAAATTGCCGCCCACCTCCAGATGACCGAGGAAGAGGTGCTGGAAGGCCTGGAGTCGGCCAACGCCTACTCGACCGTGTCCCTGGATGCCCCGGACTCGGGTGACGATGATGCGCCCGCGGTCGCCGAGTCGCTGGGGATGCTGGACGATGCGCTGGAAGGCGTGGAGTACCGCGAGTCGCTGAAGCCGCTGCTGGAGCAGCTCCCGTCGCGCGAGAAGCGGATCCTGCTGCTGCGCTTCTTCGGCAATATGACCCAGTCACAGATCGCCAGCGAACTGGGCATCTCCCAGATGCATGTGTCCCGGCTGCTCGCCAGGACGCTGACCCAGCTACGCGCCGGGCTGACCGACGAGGACTAGCGTGGCGCGCTGTGCCGTCCCAGGTGGCTCGTGGGGCCGCGCTGGCAGCCCCGGGTGCCCCGGTGGGCCACCGCGCCTACGGGGGCCCGGGTGGGCCAGCGCGCCTACGGGGGGCCTCTCCGCGGGACAGCCGCGCCCGCGGCGGCCACTGCGGGTTACCCGCCAGGCGGCTTAGGTCCGGGTTCGGGCTGCTGATCGGCCATCAGCGCACGCAGGCTGGCGGGGGTCAGCAAGGCGATGAACCCGGCCACAGCCAGCACCACCGATGGCACCCCCCAGTCGAACCGCTGGCCCTGGAGCAGGTAGATACCCACGATGCCGACGAACAACTGGGTCAGCAGGGCTGGCGTGCGGCTCCACCGCCGGGCCCGGGCCAGGCCGGCCGCTACGAAGGCCAGCGCACCGGCCGCGGCCACCCCGATCACGGTGATCGCGATGCCGCTGCTGAGCTGGTAGGACCGCCCGGCGGCGGTAGCGACACCAGCGAGCACGGCAGCTCCCAGCACGACGGCCGACTCGGCCGCCTCTATCCCAGCGGCGGTGCGAAGCGCTGGCGGGCTATGCCCCATTCCCCGGGTACCTCCTCGTTCTCGCCTACCCTGGCAGGGTGCGCGCGCTGCTCATCGTCAACCCACGTGCAACGTCTACCACGCAATTGCGCAGAGACGTCATCGCACGGGCGCTGGCCTCCGAACTCGTTCTCGAGGTCGTGCTGACACGGTACCGGGGACACGCATGCACCTTCGCCGAGGAGGCGGCACAGGCAGGTTACGGCCTGGTTCTCACGCTCGGCGGGGACGGCACTGTCAACGAGGCTGTGAACGGGCTCCTTCGTGCCCACCCGCCGGGGCCCGGCGCGCAGGCAGCGCGGCCAGCCCTGGCTGCGATACCGGGCGGGAGCGCGAACGTCTTCACGCGTGCGCTCGGGCTGCCTGCTGACGCGGTGGACGCAACGGGACGCATCCTCGCGGCGCTGGTCGCGGGCAGGGAACGGAGCATCAGCGTCGGGCTGGCAGACGACCGGTACTTCACCTTCAACGCCGGGCTGGGCTTCGATGCCGAGGTGGTCCGGGCGGTAGAGGGCCTGCGCGCGGACGGGCAGACAGCGACCGCCGCGCTCTACCTGTGGACCGCGATCCGCCATTTCTATGGGGTCACCGACCGGCGCCAGCCCTCGCTCACCCTCGAGCGCGACGGGAAGCCAGTTGCCGACCGGTTGTTCTTCGTGATCGTTTCCAACGCCGCCCCCTGGACCTACCTGGGCCGCCGGCCTGTCAACCCCAGCCCCGCGGCTGGCTTCGACACCGGGCTCGACGTGTTCGCCTTGCGCTCCATGAACACGTTTCACGCGCTGAACACGCTGCGGCAGATGCTCGGCTTCGGGGGAGGCAGCCCCGCCGGGAAGTACAACCTCAGCCTGCACGACCAGACCTGCTTCACGCTCCGGGCAGCCCGCCCGATCGCGTTCCAGGTTGACGGGGAGTACGTGGGCGAGCGCGAACATGTCACCTTCCAAGCGGTTCCTGATGCTTTGCGGGTGATCGCCTGAGGGCCGACCCCGCTGGCGGCCTGCCTGGGCTGGCGTGCCGGGAACTTCCCCGCTGGTGGCGGGCATGCTGGCGGCCGGGCGGAGCCGCCGCCGGGAGCCGGGCAGGAAGAAGGACAGAAGGGGACACTTCCACCGGAATGTGACCCATCTGACACCGGAAACAGCCAAGCCTTTGCCAAAGGGTCTTGCGATTGATCCACGAGATTGAGAGGCTTGGTCTGGTTCGAGCGAGCAGGATGCGTGTTGCATGCTGTCGTCTGGAGGGCCGGGTACGTGACCTGGCCTCAAGGCCTCGGCCGGGAGCCAAGCGGGGGCGAAGGCTCTATGACCCAAAGGTATTATGCGATTTCCAGGACCCGATGAGGTCCTGACATATGGCCTAGCTCGTGAAATCCTTCACAAGCAGAGCTGGGGCCAGCGGATCCGGGCTGTGCCCGGCAGTCGTAAAGGAGTGGAGCGCATGGACTGGCGTCACCACGCCGCGTGCCGCGAGGTGGACCCGGAACTGTTCTTCCCGATCGGCAATACGGGCCCTGCCCTGCTCCAGATCGACGAGGCGAAGCAGGTGTGCCGGCGTTGCCCGGTGATGGAACCGTGCCTGCAGTGGGCGGTGGAAAGCGGTCAGGACGCGGGGGTCTGGGGTGGCCTGAGCGAAGACGAACGCCGTGCATACAAGCGCCGGGCTGGCCGCATCCGCGCCCGCGCCCACGCCTAGGGCGTAACGGGACCTGTCTCAGTCGGTGTCTTCTGGTGCCCGTCTGCCCACCGGGGCAGCGGGCACTTCCAGCGGGAGGTCGACCAGGACCGCGGTGCCGCCCTTGGCCCTGGGTGAGATTTCCAGGCGGCCACCGAGTTCGGACTCCACGAGCGTGCGCACGATCTGCAGGCCCAGCCTCGTCGCAGTGTCAAGGCTGAATCCCTCCGGCAATCCGACGCCATTGTCCTCAACGGTGATGGTGAGCCGATCGGCCGTGCGGCTGACGATCACCTGCAGTATTCCCGCCGTCGCGGGACCGGGCCACTGAGCAAGGCCGTGCTGGAGCGCGTTCTGGAGCAATTCCGTGAGGACAAGCGCCAACGGCGTCGCCACGGCGGCCGGCAGCAATCCGAACTGCCCGGAAATGGCCGGGAGGACACGGACTTCCGGCGCCGACACCTCCCCTGCCATCGCGACGACGCGTTCAGCGATGTCGTCGAAATCGACGATCTCATCGGGGGTGTGCGAGAGGGTCTCGTGGACGATCGCGATCGACCCGACCCTGCGCACCGCCTCCTCCAGCGCGGCCCGGGCCTCCGGTGCGGCCAGCCTGCGCGCCTGCAGCCGCAGCAGCGCGGCCACGGTCTGGAGGTTGTTCTTGACCCGGTGATGGATCTCACGGATCGTCGCATCCTTGGTCATCAACTCCCGCTCGCGGCGCCGCAGTTCGGTGACGTCGCGCACGAGAATCAGGGCACCTGTCCGCAAGCCGCCCACAACCAGCGGTATCGACCGCAGCTGGACAACCGAGCCATTCCCCTCCACCTCGGTCTCCCGCGGTGCCCGCCCGCTGGCCGTCACCATCAGCGAGTCGTCGGCAGGCCGGCCGGGGGCGCACAGCCTCGCGGTCACCGGGCCTAGCTCCGCTCCGACCAGGTCCGCGGACAGACCAAGCCTGCGGTAGGCCGACAGCGCGTTCGGGCTGGCGTAACTGACCTTGCCGGACCGGCCCAGCCGCAGCAGCCCGTCCCCTACCCGGGGAGAGCGGACCAGGGCCGGTTCCTCGCCGGAATGCGGGAACATGCCGACCGCGATCATCTGAGCAAGATCGTCGGCGCCCTTGAGGTAGGTCAGCTCCAGCCGGCTCGGGGTGCGGGCCGAGCTGAGATTCGTGCTCCGCTCGATCACAGCAATCACCCGGCCCTTGCGCGTCACCGGGATCGACTCCCGCCGGACGGGTACACCCCGGGTCCACTCCGGGTCGCCTTCCCGGCAGATGCGCCGCTCCCCATACGCCGCATCGACGAAGGGCCGCTCTCCGGTAGCTGCCCTGCTGCCGACCATGTCGTCGTGGAAGGTGGTCGGCCCGGTGGTGGGGCGCATCTGAGCCAGCGCCACCCAGCCGGACCCGTCCCGCATCGGCGCCCACAGCACCAGGTCAGCGAACGACAGGTCGGCGAGCAATTGCCAGTCCGACACCAGCGCATGCAGCCACTCGATATCGACCTCGGTCAGCGGCGTGAGCCCGCGGGCCAGATCGGTCAGGGTTGGCACGTTTCATCATCGCATCCTGGCCGCCCAGCTCCGGCCGTCCAGGCTTCGCCTGTCACCAGCCCCAGGAGCGGCTGGCCCATCACCCTGGGGAGTACCTTCCCACCTGAGCAGACCTAGCTGGGAGGATGCCCCCATGCCTGCGGTGCGTGACCCACTGATCAGCCTCCGGGAGGCAGCTGCCGCCCGGGAGGCGGCCGGCCTCCAGCGCGCCCTGCATCCCCGGGACACCGGGGGCGTGGGCCCGGCCGGGCCCGTTGACCTGGCCTCCAACGACTACCTCGGCCTGTCCACGAACCCGGAGGTCATCGAGGCAGCCATCGTGGCCGCCCGTCAGTGGGGCACAGGTGCCACCGGATCGCGCCTGGTCACCGGCAGTACTGTCCTGCACGGCGCGCTGGAGCACGCCCTGGCCGGCTTCTGCGGCGCGCAGAGCGCGCTGGTCTTCTCCTCCGGTTACCTGGCCAACCTCGCTGCGATCACCGCCCTGGCGGCGGCGCTTGGCGCCGTGGCGGCACCAGGCCCGGCCGGAACGCCTGGCNNGCCTGGCCCGAGCCCGACCCCGCCGCGCTGGTGATCACCGAGTCGGCCTTCTCGACGGGGGGCAGCCTCGCACCGCTCGCCGCGCTGCACCGGGTGACCCGCGCCCACGGCGCGATGCTGGTGATCGATGAGGCACACGCCCTCGGCGTGGTGGGACCAGGAGGCCGGGGAGCCGCCCTGGCGGCTGGGATCGCCGCCGAACCCGACGTCGTGCGGACCGTCACCCTGTCCAAGGCGCTCGGCGGCCAGGGAGGCGCCGTGCTGGGTGCCCGGGAGGTGATTGACACTCTGGTGAGCACAGGCCGGTCCTTCATCTTCGACACAGCCCTGGCCCCGCCCAGTGCCGCCGCAGCACTGGCCGCCCTGCGCCTGCTGTCCGCCCAGCCCCGGCTGGCCGGTCAGGCCCGCGAGAACGCCCGGCGGCTGGCCGCCCTGGCCCGTGACTGCGGCCTGGCCGTCACCGAACCCGCCGCCGCTGTGGTCGCGGTCGTGCTGGGCGAGCCTGAGCTGGCCGTTGCGGCCCAGCGCATCTGCGCCGGCGAAGGCGCACGGGTTGGCTGCTTCAGGCCGCCCTCGGTCCCGGCCGGCGGCTCCTGCCTGAGGCTTACCGCCCGGGCCGACCTGACCGAGGACGACTTCGGCACCGCCGCGCGGGCACTGGCCGCAGTGCGGGATCATGTCCGCACGGCATCCCCAGCGGGAAGGAAGTGACAGTGACCGCCTTCCCCGCTCCCGGTGACGCCGATGAGGGCAGGCCCCCGCCCGGCCAGCCCGGCGCGCGGGTCCCCAAGTACTACGTGGTCAAGCGGCAACTGCTCGAACTGACCCGGGCGATGCCGCCCGGTACCCCCGTTCCGCCGGAACGTGAACTCGCCCTGCGCTACGAGACGTCCCGCACCACGGTCCGGCAGGCACTGGCCGAACTGGTGGTGGAGGGGCGGCTGCTGCGGATGCAGGGCAAAGGCACATTCGTGGCCATGCCCAAGGTGGCCCAGATGCTGGAACTGTCCAGTTACACGGAGGGCATGCGGGCGCAGGGCCTGGACCCGCAGACGGTGGTCCTGGACACCGGTTACGTCGCCGCCGACGACGAACTGGCTGGGCTGCTCGGCATCAGGGCAGGCAGCCGGGTGCTGCGTATCCACCGGCTGCGGCTCGCCGACGGGGAACCGATGTCCGTGGACGCCTCACACCTGTCCGCGCAGCGGTTCCCCGGGCTGCGCCGCAACCTGGACAGGCATCCGTCCCTGTATGAGGCGCTGGCCACTGACTACGGCGTCGAGATCGCCGAGGCGCAGGAAACCATCGAAACCGTGCTGGCCGACCCCAGGGATGCCCCCCTGCTCCGGGTCGACGTCGGCATGCCGCTGCTGCTGCTGTCGAGGCACGCGTTCGACGCCACGGGCACACCGGTGGAGTGGGCGCAATCGCGTTACCGCGGGGACCGGTACAAACTGGTGACCCGGCTGCACCGGGGTAACCGGCGCGGCGGGGACGGAGGGTAGCCATCAGCGTCCTGGTCGTCACCGGTACCGGCACCGGCGTGGGCAAGACGGTGGTCACCGCCGCCCTCGCTGCTCTCGCTTGCGCCCGCGGGGAAAAGGTCGCGGTCGTCAAGCCGGCGCAGACCGGGGTGGCCCCCGGTGAACCGGGCGACCTGGACGAGGTCCGGCGGCTGGCGGGGATCCACGACACCCACGAACTCGCCCGTTTCCCCGATCCGCTGTCACCGGAAGCCGCGGCCCGCGCCGCCGGGCTGCCGCCGCTGGACCTGCACGCCGCAGCCCGGCAGGTGCGGGCACTGGCGGCCAGCAGGGACCGGGTCCTGGTCGAGGGCGCGGGCGGGCTCCTGGTCCGCTACGACCCCGCCGGAGCCACCCTCGCCGACCTGGCGCGGGCGGTGGCCGCCACGGTCCTGGTGGTGACGGCGCCCGGCCTGGGCACACTCAATCACACCGCCCTGACCCTGGAGGCGCTGGCCGCCCGCCGCCTGCCACTGGCCGGCCTGGTCATCGGGTCCTGGCCCGGGCAACCCGGGATGGCCGAACGCAGCAATCTCGCCGATCTCGCTTCCCTTGCAGGCGCGGCACTGTCCGGGGTGCTCCCGGAGGGTGCCGCCAGGCTGGACCGCGCCGCGTTCGGGTGCCTGGCCGCCGAAGGGCTGGCCTCCCCACTGGGTGGCCGGTTCGATCCGGCAGTATTCCGGGAGAAGAACACGCTGGTGAAGGAGCTCATGTGATCACCGACATCCTCGACCAGGCCCGCAGCCAGGTCCTCGCCGACGGCACCGGGCTGGACGCAGATCAGGTGCTGCAGTGCCTGCGCCTGCCCGGCGGCCGGCTGGACGAGGCGCTCCTGCTCGCCCACGAGGTGCGGATGCGCTGGTGCGGCCCAGAGGTCGAGGTCGAAGGGATCGTGTCGGTGAAGACCGGCGGCTGCCCGGAGGACTGCCATTTCTGCTCCCAGTCCGGGCGGTTCGAATCGCCGGTCCGCTCGGTCTGGCTTGACACCGCCGAACTCGTTGCCGCGGCGAAGGCAACGGCGGCTGCCGGGGCAACCGAGTTCTGCATCGTGGCCGCCGTCCGCGGCCCGGACGGGCGGCTGATGTCCCAGGTCAGCGAGGCGGTCCGGGCGATCACCGGCGAGGTGCCGATCAACGTGGCCTGCTCGCTGGGCATCCTCACCCCCGCGCAGGCGGATGAGCTCGCCGCCCTGGGCGTGCACCGCTACAACCACAACCTCGAGACCGCCCGGTCCTACTTC
>DPMS01000529.1 GCA_003541285.1 Actinomycetota bacterium | reverse complement strand
GGTGCTGGACACCTCGGTCCGCGCCGCCTGCCAGCACGAACCCGTCACCGGCAGGCACCGTGAACTGCTGGCCGCGATCCCGGTCAACGAACTCCCCACGCGCCGCATCCTCGGTGGTGGTGAGGCGGTCACCGGCTTGTGCGAGGGGGTGATCGTGACCGCCGAACGGGTCCGGCACCTGGCCTGGCTGTCCGCGCAGGCCGAACCCTGGGCGGTGGACCTGAACGCGGCGTCGCTGCGCCGGATCGCCCAGGCCAGCACCGTGACCAGCCACAACTGCCACATCCTGCTGCGCGCGCTCGCCGAGCGAGTCACCCACACCGCCGCCGCCCCGGACGGCACTGGCGTGTGGGCGGCGGCTGATGCCGCTGGGCGTGCCCGCGACACCTGGCTGCGCGCCGCCCGGGCGGTCAGCCAGATCACCACCGACACCCGCGGGCTCCCATCCGCCCTGGCCGCCGAGACCAGCGACCTGGCGCTGTGGACCGGACGGCTCGCCTACGCCGAACCCGGGTGGACACTCAGCAGCGGCCCCGCCCGCCAGGCACGCCCACCAGCCAGCCTGGCCGCCCGGCCGGAGGATCTGCCGGTGGCTGTCGCCGCGGTCCACCAGGCTTGCGAGACCCTGGCTATGCTCACCGGGACCGAACGTGACCGGATCCGCGCTGCGGCACGGGCGGGCCGCAGCGCGGCTCCCACCTCGTCCCTTCCCGACGATTACGACGTCCCCCGTCCTTTCGCGCACGCCCCGCCAGAACGCGTCAGCACTGTGCTGGCCGCCTACACCGACGCGGTCAAGGCGAGCCACCAGACCGTCGCCGCCGTCGGGCAGATCGCGGCGGCGACCCAGGCACCCAGCCGGGTGCTCACCACCGCCCGGGAGGCCACACAAACAGCCCGCTCGGCACCGACCCGCGATGTCCCCGCCCGTCACGCAGAGCCGGACGAACTCCACCAACAGCCCGGCCCGACCGAGCGCACCCTGCACGACCTCGGCGTCACCCACCCCGGCCTGCTCAGTCGCGGAGCCGATATCGACCTGGCCTGCGAGCGGCTCATCATCGACGCCGCCGCCGGCCTCGGACCCGCGCCCAAGCGGCCCAGCGCGCTCATGCTGAGCAGATCGAGAGCCACTGCCGCCCTGGTCAATCACGCGCTCGCCTCCGGCGACCCCCGAGCGACGGCGCTCCTCTGGCGGCCAGAACCCGACCAGCGAGTTCAACCCGAACCAGAACCCGAAGCGGACTGAGTGCAATTCCCAGGGACATGTCCCTCGGTTCGGATGCGGTTTGCCCGGCGGGACCCGGAAGGGAACCTTCCGGTGCCTTTCTGCCTTGTGTTCCGGCCGGACCGTAGGCTACGGCCGCGATACTGCCTGCGAGGCGACCGTGAGGCCGGTGATCATGAGTAATCTGCCCGAAGACGGTGAGGTGCGCCTGGGGCCGGTGGCGCTTCCGGCTGGACGGCGGGTCTGGGCTGGCTATAAGTCCCGTGTTCCGGTTGCCTGGGTGACCAGTGAGTCGGTCACCGATCCAGGGCGGGTGTGGTCGGTGCTGTCGCAGGCCAGGCCGGTCACCGGCCTGGTGCCGTTCCTGCTGGCCAGCATGGATGACCGGATCAAAGGTGACGAGGAAACCCGGGCGGTCCTCGCGCTGGCCCGGGATGCGATGGGACGGCGGCAGGGCGACGATGCGCGGCCCTGGGACAACGACGACTTCATCGACCCGGCAGATGTCACCGAACTGGACCGCATGGATGCCGCCGAACTCCTCACCGGCCTGTGGGACTCCTACGTGCCCCCTGAGGACCAGGACGATGGCGGCTTCCGGATGATGCGTGCCCCGTTCTCACGGCAGTTCCCTGGCCTGGCCCCTGCCGAGCGGCAGGCGCTGAGCGCCGAGCAGCTTGACCGGGTGCTGCGGGTGGTCTCACCGGCACGGATCGGCCTGGCACCGGCGGCCCGGCCCGCTGACGTGCTGCCGCTGATCGGATGGGCCGGGACGATCAACCACTACCACAACGCGCTGCCGGTTGCCGCTGTGCTGCGTTCCTGGGAAGACAGGTTCGGGGCCACGCTGTTCAAGGTGGGCTTCGATGAGATCCGCCTGCTCGTCCACCGCCCACCGCGAACCAGCCAGACCGCGCAGATCCTGGCCGCCGAGCAGTGTGCGTTCTGCGATGAGTGCGGGAATGGGCTCCGCGACGTGCCATCGATCACGGACCTCCTGCTGACGTCACCGTTCTGGACCTTCTGGTGGGACTAGAACCGGCAACCCCGGTTCCGCCTCAGCCGTCCTGGGATGCTGACGCCTCCGCACTGGCAGGGGAGCACGGCTGATGCCGTGACCAGCGTGAGCCCAGCGATCTAGCCATGGTTGCACCTGAACGCGGCGCCGCAAGTCTGGCGAATATCACAAAACACTAGTATTATGTTGACTGAGACAAGCGCAGGCTCCGACTGGCTGTGCCTGCATCAAAGGAATCAGCTGGAGGCGGTTTCCCCATGCCTGGCAAGTCAGCCGCAGCCACACAGACTCGTCAGTCCCGGCCGGGAGCCCGGGACGCCTTATCAGGACGTCCCGCTCGGCGTGACGAGTGGCTCACGGTCGAGGAAGTGTGCGACGAACTGAAGGTGTCGCGCCGGACGTTCGACCGGTGGCGCGCCCAGCGCACTGGCCCCCGCAGCGTCCGGCTCGGGGGAGCGGGGCCGGTCCGGGTCCGGCGGAGCTGGCTGGAAGAGTGGCTCGAAGAGTGGCTCGAAGAGACCGGCCAGGCGTGGCGTGACCAGCGATAGCTACGACGTCCGGTTCTGGCAGACCGAGGTCCGCAAGGACCGGCCCACGCCCTACCGGGTCCGCTGGCTTGTCAATGGCCGGCGGTTCGGTGAGTCGTTCGTGAAGATCGCCCTCGCTGACTCGTTCAAGGCCCAGCTGATCAGCGCCGCCCGGCGAGGCGAGGCTTTCGACCTGGAGACGGGGCTGCCCGAGTCGATGGTGCGCAAGCTCAGAGACGTTACGTTCTTTGATCACGCGATGGAGTTCACCGCCGTTACCTGGAAGGACGCGGCGGCCAAGAGCCGGGTTTCCGTCATCGAGACGCTGAGCCGGGTGGTTCCGGTCGTCACCCGCGACCTGAAGGGGGCCCCGGACCCTGATGTGCTCCGCGCTGCCCTGCGCAAGAGCCTCAACCAGGGTCCCACTGCTGGCATCCCCGACCAGGCGGAGGCGCGGGCGCTGGCCTGGCTGGCCAGGGCGTCGCGCCCGCTGAGCGCGTTCCAGGACGAGTCCGTGGTCTGCGACGTCCTGGACGCACTCGCCACCCGGCTGGACGGGAAGGCGGCGGCACCGGACTACTACGCGCGCCGGCGCCGGGTGCTGCACCGCGTCCTCGGCTACGCGGTGCGCAAGAAGCGGCTGCCCAAGAACCCGCTCAGCAAGCAGAACCTGCCCGAAGGCTGGACTGCCCCGGAAAAGCCCGAGGAAGCCGTCGACCCACGCTCAGTCGGCAGCCCAGCCCTGATCGCTAGCATGATCGCCGCCTGCGCCGGCATCGGCCGCGACCAAGGCCCGCGGTTCGCCGCGCTCTATGGCTGCATGTACTACGCGATGATGCGGCCGTCGGAGGTCGCCGCGCTCACCAGGGCAGGCTGCCAGCTCCCGCGCACCGGCTGGGGCTACCTGACCTTCGCCGACTCCAGCCCCGCTGCGGGCCGCGCCTTCACCGACGACGGCACCGTGCACGAGCAGCGCGGCCTGAAAGGCCGCACCCGCGGCCGGGCGGGGGAGGGCCAGCAGACCCGCCGGCCGGTCCGCAAGGTCCCGATCCCGCCGGAACTGGTCACGCTGCTCCGGGCGCACATCAGCCGGTTCGGCACCGGCCCGGACGGGCGCCTGTTCCGCAGCGAGAACGGCAACATCATCCATCCCTCCACCTGGTGGCAGGTCTGGCAGAAAGTCCGCGCCCGGGCACTGACCGAGCAGCAGCGCGCCACGCCATTGCTGCGCCGCCCCTACGATCTGCGGCACTCCGGCGTCACCTGGCGGCTCAACTCCGGCGTGCCGCCCACCCCGGTCGCCGCCTGGGCCGGGCACAGCGTCGAGGTCCTGATGCGCGTCTACGCCAAGTGCATGACCGGCCTCGAAGACGTCTGGATCACCCGCATGGACGACACCCTCCACCTGGCGGAGAACCAGCAGAAGCCGGAGCCACCGGAATGATCTTTGGGGGGCGTATGGGGGGCGAAATCTGGCTGCCCCTGGCGTTTGCCGACGTCAGATGACATCGCCCCGAACCGCCACACGAGGCTGTTTCCGCAGGCAGAAACGATGTTTCCGCAGATCAGAGTGGGTGCCCCCGACACGATTCGAACGTGCGCACACGGCTCCGGAGGCCGTTGCTCTATCCCCTGAGCTACGGGGGCTCAGGACGGAGCAAGATTACCAGTCCCGCAGGCATCATCCGTCCTCGTCAGCCAGGGACCCGTGCTGCCCCGCGCCAGGCGACGTGGCGCCAGGTCAAACCCTTGCGCCACAACCGCCCGCGCACCCCGCCTCACGGACCATCCTGCCTCGCGTGCCGAGCAGGGCGCCATGCGCCTGCGCAGGCCGCGAGCGGTCTCCCGGCGGCGATCCGGCGGCGATCCACCGGGCGGCCGCGAGCGGTCTCCGGTCGCGATCCGGCGGCGCTCCGATGGCCGTCCCACGGGCGGAACCATGGCTCCCCGCAGCGCAGAGATCAGGGTCACCTGGGCTAAGTCGGTGCAAGAAGTGGTCACGAGACGCTAACCTCGCGCCCGTGGCGCAGGGAATGGGACGCGTGCTCGTGGTGGACGACGATGAGGTGATCCGTCAGCTCATCGCCGTCAACCTCACCTTGGAAGGGTTCGATGTGGCGACCGCCGTGGACGGGCAGGACTGCCTGGACAAGGTAGTGGCGATAGATCCCGATGTGATCACGCTGGACGTCATGATGCCGCGCCTGGACGGCTGGGTGACGGCGAGCCAGCTGCGGCGCAACCCGCAGACCAGTGCTATCAAGGTGGTACTCATCACTGCCCGTGCTCAGGAGGACGACAAGTCGCGCGGCCGGCAGATCGGTGTGGACGCCTACCTGACCAAGCCGTTTGACCCCTCGGAGATGATCCGCGTCGTCCGTGAACTGGCTGGCCGCCTACCCGGCGAGAACACAGCCCTGTAGCGGAACCGGGCGCCGCCGGCTATAGCCTGCGACCCGTGATCACCGGTGACCTGGACCGGGCTCTGTCGACTCCGATCAGTTCTGCGGGCACCTGGCGGCCGGCACCCAGGGGCGGAGGCAGCGCGCCCGGCACGTACGCCACGACGATCGCCTTCCTGCTCGCCCGGCGGGGCACCACCGGTGGCACCAGTGACACAGGTGGTGCGCCCGCCATCGCTGCGGCGCTTGCCGAACGGCTCCATGGGCTGGAATGGGTCAGCGCGGCGGCGGTGACCGGCGGTGGCTACCTCACCGTCACCGTGACTTCCGGCGCCCTCGCCCGGCTCGCGGTCCGTATCACCCAGGCCGGG
Source organism: Actinomycetota bacterium (assembly GCA_003541285.1). Lineage (GTDB taxonomy): Bacteria > Actinomycetota > Actinomycetes > Streptosporangiales > Streptosporangiaceae > UBA9676. The sequence goes on along the minus strand of DPMS01000529.1, from coordinate 6,970 downwards.
CCCGCGTGCTGCCGCAGCGAGGCCCTGGCCGGGCTCACAGTGACGGCGCCTGCCGCCGTGAACCTGGCCTCCACCCGAACCTGGGCACAGGCACGGGAGCGCCTTGCCGCGACGGTGCTCGGCCGCCTCGCCGAGGCCAGCGGGGCGCGGGTCACCTGGACCCATGACACAGAACGCATAGCTGCACCCGGCTCGCCCCCCCACCCTGCGGCCGGCCCGGTGGCGGAGGCGATCGGCTACGCGGGGGCGGGCCCGGTTGCCTACACGCTCGCCTGCCTGCCGCCGCACGGCCCGGCGTCGCTGGACGCGCGGCTTGTCGCCGCACATGACCTGCGAAACCCCGCCTATGCTGTTCGGTACGCGCACGCGCATGCCGTATCCACCCTGCGCCAGGCTGCTGACCTCGGCCTGGGCCTGGCGGACGCGGCAGAGTTCCGGCCGCACCTGCTCGCCCATCCCAGCGAGCAGGCGTTGCTCTATGAACTGTCCTGGCTGCCTGAACGGGTTGCCCGGGCCGCGCGGCGCGGGCGGCTGGATGTCCTTGCCCGCTTCCTGGAGGGGCTGGCCGGGGCATACCTCGTTTGCCAGGAGACCTCCCCGGCAGTGCGGCCGGGCGGGGCGCAGGACAGCGGGTCATCGGGCGTGGCAATGGGCGGGGCGCGCGATGGCGGGCCGCCGGGTGCGGCGGCACCGGTGCCAGGTGACCAGCCTGGCAGCCAGGTCACTGTGGCCAGGCTGTGGCTGGCCACGGCGGCACGGACGGCGCTGCACGCCGGGCTCGACCTGCTCGGGGTGGACGCGCCGGACCGGATGTGAGCGTGTGCGGGAGCCCCGCGCGCGCCCGGGACGGGCGCGCGCATCCCGTCCCGCCGCGACAACCAGCATCAGTAATCCGACCAGCAGGGAAGTGTCATGAGCCGTGTCGCCCACCCAGCCGGACCGCGCCACGCGGATGTGCTGCCGGCCGTCCCCCCGCCCGTGCCGCCAGCTGACCTCAACGCGCTCGACGAGGCGATCTGGCCGCGCGGCGCGCGGCGGGCCGGGGGTGTGCTCACCCTGGGCGGGATGGACGTGCGCGACCTCGCCGGTCAGTTCGGCACGCCACTGTTCGTGCTCGACGAAGAGGACTTCCGCGGCCGGTGCCGTGACTTCCGGCAGGCGTTCGGCGAGCAGGCCGGGGTGTTCTACGCGGCCAAGGCGTTCTGCAGCCGGGCCGTGCTGCGCTGGGTGGCGGAGGAGGGCCTCGGGGTGGACGTGTGCACCGGTGGCGAGCTTGAGGTCGCGCTCCAGGCCGGGGTGGACCCGGCGATGATCACGCTGCACGGCAGCAACAAGCTGATGGAAGAACTGGAGCGTGCGCTGTCGGTCGGCGTCGGGCACATCGTGGTGGACTCGTTCGAGGAGATCGCCCGGCTGGCGCACCTGACCGAGGAGATAGGTGCTGCGGCACCGTCGGCGCGCGGGAGTGCGGGGGAGCGGCCGAAGATCCTGGTGCGGGTGACGACCGGCGTGGAAGCGCATACCCACGAGTTCGTGGCCACCGCCCATGACGACCAGAAGTTCGGATTCTCGCTGTCCTCGGGAGCGGCCGATGAGGCGGTCCGGCGGGTGCTCGCGGCCCCCGGCCTGGAACTAGCGGGCCTGCACTCCCACATCGGGTCACAGATATACGACACGGCCGGGTTCGATGTGGCCGCCCACCGGGTGGTCGAACTGGCGGTGCGCATCCGGGACGAACACGGGGTGAACATCCGGGAGCTGAACCTGGGCGGCGGGTTCGGCATCGCCTATGTCGGGGGTGATGACCCGGCGGATGTCAAGATCATCGCGCAGAACCTGCACGAGATTGTCCGCGGCCAGTGTGTGGTGGCGGGCCTGCCCATGCCTCGGCTGACGGTGGAACCTGGCCGCGGGATCGCCGGGCCGGGCACCGTTACGCTGTACGAGGTCGGGACGGTCAAGGACGTGGATGGCCTGCGGACCTACGTCAGCGTGGATGGCGGTATGAGCGACAACATCCGCACCGCGCTGTACGGCGCGGAGTACACCTGTGTGCTCGCGTCCCGCGAGTCCACGGCGCCGTCCATGCTGTCCAGGGTCGTCGGCAGGCACTGCGAAAGCGGGGACATCGTGGTCAAGGACACCTACCTGCCCGCCGACCTGGCTCCAGGAGACCTGGTCGCGGTGGCCGCGACCGGCGCATACTGCCGCTCGATGGCCAGCAACTACAACCACGTGCCACGGCCGCCGGTGGTGGCGGTCCGCGACGGCGCGGTCACCGTCCTGCTCCGCCGGGAGACCATCGGCGACCTGCTGGCGCTGGACGAGGGGTGAACGGCCGGGTGGACGGCGTGGACGGCCAGGTGGACGGCGGGAACAGGCGGCGAGGGGAGCGGCCGGCGTGCGGACGTTGAAGGTGGCGCTGCTGGGCTGCGGCGGGGTCGGCTCGGAGGTGTACCGGCTGCTTGGCCGGCAGGCCAGTGACCTCGCGGCACGGATCGGTACCCCGCTGGAGGTGGCCGGGGTGGCAGTGCGGCGGCCGGCCCGGCCCCGCGCGGTCGAAATCCCCCCTGGCCTGCTGACCAGCGACGCCATGGCGCTTGCCACCCGCCCCGACGTGGACATCGTGGTCGAGGTGATCGGGGGTATCGAGCCCGCCCGCTCACTGCTGCTCGCGGCCGCCAAGAGCGGTAAATCGGTGGTCTCGGCCAACAAGGCGCTGCTCGCCGAGGATGGCGCCACGCTTCACCAGGCCGCCCGTGATAACGGCATCGACATGTACTACGAGGCCGCCGTGGGCGGCGCGATCCCGTTGCTGCGGCCGTTGCGTGAGTCACTGGCGGGCGATGCGGTGCGCCGCGTGCTGGGGATCGTCAACGGCACCACCAACTACATCCTTGACCAGATGGACACCTCCGGCGTGGGTTTCGCTGATGCGCTGGAGGAAGCACAGGCGCTCGGTTACGCCGAACCGGATCCCACCGCGGACATCGAGGGTTTCGACGCGGCAGCCAAGGGTGCGATTCTGGCCAGCCTCGCGTTCCATACCCAGGTCACCGCCGCGGACGTGCACCGGGAGGGGATCACCGGGGTCACCCCGGCCGACATCGCCAGCGCCCGTACCCTCGGCCATGTGGTCAAGCTGCTGGCCATCTGCGAGCGCAGCGACCGTGGGGTGTCGGTGCGGGTATACCCGGCGATGATCCCCCGCTCCCACCCGCTGGCCGGGGTACGCGAGGCCTACAACGCGGTGTTCGTCGAGGCCGAATCGGCTGGCCGGCTGATGTTCTACGGCGCAGGGGCGGGCGGCGTGCCGACCGCGAGCGCGGTGCTCGGCGACGTGGTCGCCGTCGCGCGCAACCGGCTCGCCGGGACCCGCGGGCCGGACGCGACCACCTACGCCGACCTGCCGGTGCTCCCGATGGGGCAGGCGCTGACCCGCTACCACGTCGCGCTCGACGTCGCCGACAAGCCAGGTGTGCTGGCCAGGGTCGCGGAGGTGTTCGCCCGGCAGGAGGTGTCCATCAGGGCAGTCCGGCAGGAAGGCCGGGGGGATGACGCCCAGCTGGTCATTGTGACCCATTCGGCACCCGATGCCGCGCTCGCGCGCTGCGTGGCCGACCTCGGTGCGATGGATGCCGTCCGCGCCGTCGCCAGCGTGATGCGGGTGGAGGGGGAGGGGGAGGAATGAGACCATCGGCACCACCGGGCCCCGCCCCGGGCCGGGTCGCCTGGCCGGGTCTGATCAGGCAGTACGCTGATCGGCTGCCCTTCGTCGACGACGCGCACGTGATCACGCTGGCGGAAGGCGCGACGCCGTTGCTGCCGGCTCCGGTGCTGTCCGCGCTGACCGGGTGCGAGGTGTACCTGAAAGTCGAGGGCGCCAACCCGACCGGCTCGTTCAAGGACCGGGGCATGACGGTCGCGGTGAGCATGGCGGCCGCCCGCGGCGCGACCGCGGTCATCTGTGCCTCCACCGGTAACACCAGTGCGAGCGCTGCCGCCTATGCCGCCCGGGCGGGCCTCACCTGCGCGGTGCTGGTGCCACGCGGCAAGATCGCGCTCGGCAAGCTGGCCCAGGCGCTGGTGCACGGCGCCAAGCTGCTGCAGGTGGACGGCAACTTCGACGACTGCCTGGAGCTTGCGCGCAAGCTGGCCAGCGACTACCCGGTCGCCCTGGTCAACTCGGTGAACCCGGACCGGCTGCAAGGCCAGAAGACAGCCGCCTTCGAGATCGTGGAAGCCCTCGGCGACGCCCCCGACGTGCACTGCCTGCCGGTCGGCAACGCCGGGAACATCACCGCCTACTGGATGGGGTACCGCGAGTATCTCGACGCCGGGCTGGCCACCCGCGCTCCGCGGATGTTCGGCTTCCAGGCGAGCGGTGCGGCGCCCATCGTGCGCGGCGAGCCGGTGCTCGCCCCGCATACGATCGCGACCGCGATCCGGATCGGCAACCCTGCCTCGTGGCGGCTGGCCGAGCAGGCCCGCGACGAGTCGGGAGGCCTGATCGACTCGGTAACCGACCGTCAGATCCTCACCACGTACCGGCTGCTGGCCGGCAAGGAAGCCGTGTTCGGGGAGCTGGCTTCGGCGGCCGGAGTGGCCGGCCTGCTCCAGGCCCGTCAGAACGGGCAGCTTGACGAGGGTTCCCGGGTCGTCTGTACCATCACCGGCAACGGACTGAAGGACCCGGACTGGGCGGTGTCAGCCGCACCAGCCCCGGTGACGGTCACGGCCGATCCCAGTGCTGCCGCGGCGGCACTGGGACTGGCATGATCCTGGCGGCCGCCAGGCCTTCAGCAGGGTCTGACCCCCAGGAGGGAGCAGCTTGATCTGGTCGCAGTCACCTAGCCGGGTGCGCGCGCCTGCCACCAGCGCCAATCTGGGGCCGGGCTTCGACGCGCTGGGGCTTGCGCTTGGGCTGTACGACGAGGTCGAAGCCCACCTCACCCCCGGTGGCCTGGCCATCGAGGTGGCTGGCGAAGGTGAGGAGACGGCCGCCGCGGGCGAGCGGCATCTGGTGGTCCGTGCCATGCGTGCCGCGTTCGCTGCGCTCGGTGGCCAGCCGCCGGGGATCGCCCTGCGCTGCGTGAACGCGATCCCGCACGGGCGCGGGCTGGGCTCGTCCGCCGCAGCGATCTGCTCAGGGCTGCTGGCGGCCCGCGCCCTGGTCAGCGATGGGCAGGCACGCCTGCCCGACGAAGCGCTCTTCCGGCTGGCGGTGAGCATTGAGGGGCATCCCGACAATGTCGCGGCCTGCCTGGCCGGCGGCCTCACCATCGCCTGGACGCCAAGGCCCACACCGCGGAACGCCTCCGCCGGGGCTGGCCAGGCCGGTGTGGGCCAGGGTGGTGCAGGGCTGGCCGGGGGAGGCCCGGCCGGTGTGGGCCAGGGTGGTGCAGGGCTGGCCGGGGGAGGCCCGGCTGCGACGGGCCGGGCGCGGCTGCTGCGGATCAGTGTGCCTGCCACCTTGCGCGCGGTGGCCTGCGTGCCACCGAACCCGCTGTCCACCGAAGAGGCGCGGCGCGCGCTGCCCCCGGTGGTCCCGCACGCCGACGCGGCGGCCAACGCGGCGCGCAGCGCGTTGCTGATCGCGGCACTCACGGGGGCGGGAGCACCGGGAACGCCGGGCGGGCAGGGAACGCCGGGCGGGCAGGGAACGCCGGGCGGGCAGGGAGAGCCNNGGCGACCGAGGACTTCCTGCACCAGCCCTACCGGGCGCCAGTCATGCCGGAATCGGCCAGTTTGCTGGGCCGGCTCCGGCAGGCCGGCCTGGCGGCGGTGGTGTCGGGAGCTGGGCCGACCGTACTGGTCCTGTCATTCGGCGACAGCCCGCCGGCCGAGGCGGTGGGTTCAATCACCCGCGAAACGGGTATCGCATGGCGTGTAATCCCCCTGGACATCGACCGGCAGGGTGCTCGCGTCCAGCAAAGTGGACTGGGCGTGCATCCGCCAGACAGCGCGCGGCAAGAACCATCCTCGTATCTGGTTCGGGGCCCGCGCGCAGGTCAAGCGGGCAGGGGCCCGCGGGACCGGCTAACTTCTTCCGGGACACGCAGAGCACTGTCGAGGGAATGCCTTGGGCTCTCTTGGTGTTAAGCTGGTTACCGCACTAGGTGCCCCGCCGAGGGGACAGGTGCTCGCCTGTCACTTGCCGCGAGGTCGGCTGCATAGCCGGCTGTGGTCGGTGATTCTCCGTCAACTCTCTGGATCGCCTTCTCCTCTCCGCGTATACCAACGCCGGAGATGGCGTGGCGAAACGGAAAAGAACCGGAGGTCCGGGCGCGCCTCCCCGGCCGCCTGGGCTCGTTTTGAACCTTCTGCCTTGCCCGCGGACGCCGGGTTAGGTGTGCGGCCTCCCGCCGCGCACCAAGGCGGCGGGACAAAGCAGCTAGTGCATAACCTGGCCCGGCCAGCTCGCCGGGCCGCGACACCGGGTTCCCCGGCCGCCCCTATGGCCGGTACCCGCGCTCTGGGAAGGACCCCTCGTGAGCAGCGAAACCACCGATTTCTACACCGGCTCCCCGGCTCTGCCCGGGGGCTCGTCCGCCCAGCCGGGAGCCCCTGATCCCCAGCCAGCCACTGCGGCCATCCCTGGTGCCCCCGACCCGGTGATGCATTCTGCCGCCCAGGCGGGTGGATCAGGCCCGGCCCAGGCGGCAGCGCCGGATGCGAAGGCGGTGGCAGGGCGGGCAGGCCGCGGGTCTGCCCAGGGACTGTCGGCCATGCTGCTGCCCGAACTGCAGCGGATGGCGCAGTCCATGGGCATCACCGGGACCGCCAGGATGCGCAAGAGCCAGTTGGTGGAGGCAATCCAGGACAGGCAGCGCGGCGGGGACGCCGCCGCGCACACCGCCCAGCGAAGCGCGGAACTCGACAATTCAGCCCAGCGGGGCGCGTCCGCGGGAGCCGACGCACCTCGCCACCGTGAGCAGGACGCCATGGAATCAGACAGATCCACTCAGCC
>DPMS01000525.1 GCA_003541285.1 Actinomycetota bacterium | reverse complement strand
ATACTGGCTGGCAAGTGCTGGGTCGAGATCGTTTAACGCGGCGAGTGGGTTCGCGCCAATCATCCAGCTGGTCATCGTCTCCCGTTGCTCCCCCGGGCTTCCGCACAGCCTTCCCTCCGGGCGGCCCGCGCCAGCCCCGGAACGCTGGCTGCCTTACCCATGCTCACCTCATCAGACACGCGCGGGCAACCGGGGAGGTGGCAGTGCCCCGATGACCGCCCCGGCGTATAGCCGCACTTAACGACCATGCATTCTGTGTAGTGTGGCTGGGTCGGCGGTGGATCGGGCGCGAGTAGCGCTGCTTGCCGCCAGTCATGCCGTTGACGACATGTACCAGGGCGCAGTCCCGGCACTGCTGCCGTTCTTCGTCGCCGAGCGCCACTACACGTATGCGGCGGCCACCGGGCTGACGTTCGCGGCGACCGCCATGTCGTCGGTGATCCAGCCGCTCTTCGGCATCCTCACCGACCGGCGCAACCTGCGCTGGCTGGTGCCGGCCGGCCTGACGGTGGCCGGGGTCGGCATCGGGCTGTCCGGCCTGGCGGCCAGCTACCCGCTGACATGGCTGGCGATAGCGCTGTCAGGGGTCGGGGTGGCCGCGTTCCATCCGGAGGCGGCACGGGCTGCCAGATCCGCCAGTGGCGACAGCCAGCAGGCGATGAGCGTCTTCGCGGTCGGCGGCAACGCTGGATTCGCGGTCGGCCCGCTTTTCGCCTCGGCGGTGCTGATCGATACCGGCCTGACCGGGACCGCCTTCCTGGCGGTGCCCGCGCTCATCACCGGCGCGCTGCTGGGCTACGCCCTGACCCGGACGCCACGGACGGCAGCCCCCAGCCTGGCCGACGGCCAGCGGCCCGGCGCCCCTGACGACTGGCGCGGGTTCTCGCTCCTCACCTCGGCGGTCGTTGTCCGGTCCATCTTCTTCTTCGGGCTCTCGTCGCTGCTGGCGCTCTATGTGGGCACCGGTTTGCACGCGGGCAACGCACTCGGCGAGGCGGCCCTGACGACGATGCTGGCAGCGGGCGCGGCAGGCACGATCACCGGCGGGCGGCTCGCTGACCGTTTCGGCAGGCTCCCGGTGATGCGCGTCTCACTCGCGGTCACCTTCGCCGGCCTGCTGGCCATCGCGTTCACCGGGCTGCCCTGGATATTCCTGCCCATCGCGCTCACCGGTTTCGCACTCAACCAGTCATTCAGCCTCACCGTCACCCTCGGCCAGGACTACCTGCCCAGCCGCATCGGCACCGCCTCCGGCGTGACACTGGGCCTGGCCATCAGCATCGGCGGGCTGCTCGCGCCCGCCTTCGGCACCCTCGCCGACGGGACCAGCCTGCATACCGCTCTCACCACCCTGGCCGTGCTGCCGGTGGTGGCGCTCGCGCTGGCGCTGCGACTGCGCGAGCCCCGCTCCCCCGCCCCCGTGCCCGCCACGCCGCCCCCGGGCCCAGTGGCCGGAACCCAGCCGCACCCGTGACCGGTTACGCCAGCGCTGACGTGCCGTGCATGCCCGGCGCCCTGCTGGCGGGCAGCGGCGCCGCGTGGTGGGCCGGCGTCCCTGTCGATTGATCCGTCCTGCTAGCGAGCGACCTCGCCACCGCGGCTGTTCAGCTGGACCAAGCACTGACCTCGGGCGCACACAGCGGCCGAACTCTGTGCGAGTAGTGCGCCCTGCCTGCCGGACAGATCCCGTGATCACGCCAAGAGGCCCGGTAGCCATTGCCCTGTCCAACCTCACCAGGGCCTAGCCACTAGGCCTCCAATTACTTCAACGCCAAGGATCCCTCCCCTATGCCCAGACGCCGCACGACTTGGCCATCTGGAACCACGCCTGCTCACGGATCACCCGAGCCACTCACCGCTGTCATGACCGGCTCGTATCATCGAGCCTGCCCGCAAGGCGCACCTGCCATCCCGGCCTGTACCGATAACCTCTGATGTAAGGGGGGAGCATGAAATCGGGAATCCGGGCGCAAGCCCCTTCCTTCAGGGCGGGGTTAGCCCGGCCCGGCCGTCAGGCCGGGCGCTGCTGCTGCTCGATGTACTGGCGGATGATGCTCAATGGTGCGCCGCCGCAGGAGGCGGCGAAGTAGGACGGGGACCAGAAATGCCCGCGCATGCTGGCCCGGTTCACGCGGCCAGTGAACTCGGCACGGAGCCTGCGCGCGGACACGCCCTTGAGGGAGTTCACCAGCGCGGACACGGCCACCTTCGGCGGGTACTCAACGAGCAGGTGCACGTGATCGGGTTCCCCGTTGAGCTCGCGCAGGTCCGCGCCGAAGTCCGCGCAGACTTTCCGCATCGCGGTCTGGCAGCATCTCAGCATCGCGCCGTCAAGGACACCGCGCCGGTATTTCGTCACGAAGACCAAATGCACGTGGAGCGCGGAAACCACGTGCCTGCCACGGCGGTAATCTCCCGGGATTGTCATAGGCCAATGGCAGGCTCTGGTGCCGTGCAGGTCAGGTACCGGTACCGCATCTACCCGTCGCCAGGGCAAGAGCAGGCCCTGGCGCGGGCGTTCGGCTGCGCCCGGGTGGTGTTCAACGACTGCCTGCGGCTGCGGGATGCCTGCCACGCGGCCGGGGAGAAGATCTCCGACACCGAGGTACAGCGCCGCGTCATCACCCTGGCCAAGCGGACCCCGGACCGGGCATGGCTGGGCGAGGTCGCGTCGGTGGCACTGGTGCAGGCATGCCAGGACGCCCGCCGGGCCTACCGGAACTGGTTCGGCTCCCTGTCCGGCAAGCGGAAGGGCCGCGTGGTGGGACACCCGAAGTTCCGCCGCAAGCACGGCCGCCAGTCCATCCGCCTCACCCGCAACGGATTCGCTCTCCGCAGCCAGCGGCTGTATGTGGCGAAGGTGGGAGAGATGCAGGTCCGCTGGTCCCGGCCGCTGCCGTCCGGGCCTTCATCGGTCACGGTGATCCGGGAGCCGGACGGCCGGTACTACGCCTCGTTCGTGGTGGAGCGGAAGACCGCGCCGCTGCCGGCCTGCGCCCGGGAGATCGGCGTGGACGTGGGCCTGGACCGGCTGGCGGTCACCTCGGACGGTGAGGTCATCGCCAACCCGCGGTTCCTGCGGGTGAAGGAGCGGCGGCTCGCCCGCGCGCAGCATGTGCTCTCGCGCAAGCAGAAAGGCTCCGTGAACCGCCGGAAGGCACGCCAGCGCGTCGCGGTCCTGCACCGCAAGGTGCGGGAGGCCAGGCTCGACCACGCACACAAGACAGCTCTGCGGCTGGTCCGCGACAACCAAGCGGTCTACGCCGAAGACCTGGCCGTTGCCGGGCTCGCCCGGACGCGGCTGGCCAAGTCCGTCCACGACGCCGGGTGGTCTCAGCTCCTGCGGCTCCTGGACGAGAAGGCCCGGCACTACGGCCGCACGTTCCACCGGATCGGCCGGTTCGAGCCCACCAGCCAGGTGTGCTCGGCGTGCGGGGTGAAGGACGGCCCCAAACCGCTCAGCGTCCGCACCTGGGCGTGCGGCGGGTGCGGGGCAGTCCACGACCGGGACGTCAACGCTGCGAAGAACATCTTGGCCGCCGGGCGGGCGGACAGGCTAAACGCCTGTGGAGGCGATGTAAGACCGGGGCTTCCCCCGGCGGTTGCCGGTGAAGCAGGAACCCACCGAGGTGCCGTATGAACGCGGCACGGCAGGGAATCCCCGGCCTTCAGGCCGGGGAGGACGTCAAATCGTTCCAGGCAAGCCTTGACCTGGGCTTGGCAGAGGAACCGGCTGGGCCGGACCCAACGGCGGGTGTGGCGCTTGTCGATGGGCTTCCGCAGCTCGCACAGGTTGGCGAACCAAAGGGTGTTGTCTACACCCGGCCGTGGGTGGTGGACCTGATTCTGGACCTGGCCGGGTACCGTCCCGAGGACGACCTGGCCGCGCACTACGCGGTGGAGCCATCGGTAGGCAATGGTGCGTTCCTGGTCCCGATGGTCCGGCGGCTGATGGCTTCGCTGTCCGCTCACGGACGAGACATCGGTGATGCTCAGCCGGCTCTCCGCGCCTACGAACTGGACCGTGATGCGGCGGTCCGGGCTACCGGGCTCGTAGTGCAGGAACTGCGTCAGCACGGCATCGGTAAGACGCAAGCCCAGGACCTTGCGCAAGGCTGGGTGGGCGTCGGCGACTATCTTCTGGCATCGCCTCATGACCGCCAGGCTGACCTGGTCGTGGGCAATCCCCCGTACATCCGGTACGACGACCTTCCCGCCAAGGCCCTAGCGGCATACCGGCGTCTCTACCCGGCCATGGTGGGCCGCTGTGACATCTACGTGGGATTCATAGAGGCAGGGCTCCGGCAGCTGAAGACCGGAGGAATCCTGGCCTTCATCTGCGCGGACCGCTGGATGCGGTCGGCCTACGGCGCCGAACTGCGGCGCATGATCTCGGCCGCATTCGGAGTCGAGGCCGTCATCGAGATGCATGACGCGGCCGCATTCGAAGACGAGGTTGCGGCCTATCCGGCGGTGATCGTCATCCGCCGGGCTGGGCAAGGACAGGCGCTCGTTGCGAGCGCAGGCCCTGGCGCAGGAACGCCCATGGCCGGGATCACTCTGGCAGACGCAGTGTCCGGGCTGGCCCGTGGCCAGGTGACCGAGGTTCCGGGTTTCACCGCCACGACCGTGGGCCGATGGTTTCGGGGCACGAGTCCGTGGCCCGCGCTGGAACCTCGCAAGCTGCCTTTGCTCCAGGGCCTTGAGGAGCGCTTCGCCCCCCTCGAAGACGAGAACACAGGCACGAAGATCGGCATCGGTGTCGCCACAGGCGCCGACCGGGTGTTCATCACCACCGACGCCGACCTCGTGGAGTCCGACCGGCTCCTGCCGCTGGCTATGTCAGCCGACACCCGGCAAGGCACCCTGCAATGGTCCGGGCACTACCTGGTGGACCCGTGGGCCAGAGGGGGAGGCCTGGTCGACCTGGCCACCTACCCACAGTTGCGCCGCTATCTGGAGCGCCATAAGAACGAACTCCAGCGCCGCAACATCGCCCAGCGCATCCCCCGGGACTGGTACCGCACCATCGACCGCGTCCACCACGAGCTCAGCCAGCAGCCCAAGCTCTACTTTCCCGATATGAAACTCGTCAGCAACCCGGTCGTCGACCGCGGCGGGACCTACCCTCACCACAAC
>DPMS01000561.1 GCA_003541285.1 Actinomycetota bacterium | reverse complement strand
CGGTGGCGGGCCTGGCGGTGGTGACCCTCGCCGGCTGCGGGGGCGTCGGAGGTGCCATCCCCACCGGGAAGCTGTCCAGCATGGCCAGCGCCGCGTCAAGTGCCGTCCAGAGCGCGACCGGTGGATCCCTGAAATCGTCGCCGCTGTATGGGCTCACCAAGCTGAGCAAGGCGCAGTTGTGCGGCGTGCTCTCCGCCAGCGAGGCGGCGCAGATCCTCGGTACGTCCACCATCGCCCCGCAGTTCGGCAACCGGTTCGGGCTCGGCATCACCTGTGAGTGGATGAAATCGTCCGGCAGCAGCACCGAACTGTACGCCGGCCTGTCGACGATCATCGACTGGCACGGTGCGCAGGCCATCGACAAGCTGCTGAAGACCACCCCGGCCACCATCGACGGGCATCCCGCGCTGGAGGCAAGCCCGCAGGGCATCAACAGCTACGCCATGATTGATGTGGCGCTCGGCGGTGACCATGACCCGACGGTCGAGTACCGGGCGCCGACCATGGCGATCGCCGTCAAGCTGGCGCAGACCGTGACTCCCCGGCTGCTGGCACTCCCGCACTGACCCAGGGCACCCGGCCGGTACCGGCCCGCACCGGTCCGGTTCAGCTGACGCCCATCCTGATCCGCGGAGCGCGCGCGGGATCCAGCCAGCGCAGCACCTTGAGTAGTTCCCGTTTGGGCAGTGTCACGCAACCCGCGGTCGCGATACCGATGTTGACATGCAGGAAGATCGCGCTGCCCAGGCCGGGAGTGCGCGCGGTGTTGTAGCCGATCACCGCGCCGTAGTCATAGCCAGAGACGTCCATCGGCTCCGGGTTGAGCCCGGGGCTGGCCCGCCGCTGGTCGACCCACTCGTTGTACAGCGGACTGGCAGGGTCGTCGTCCCAGTAGTCGTAGGGCTGTGCCTGCCGGTACCGGAACCTGACCCCCGGGTCTGGCTGGACTCCGAAGAAGAACCCGAAGCGGAACGATCCTGACGGGGTACGGCCGTCGCCCTCCCGCTTGAGTCCTGGCGGCGCAAAACCGTTCCGGCCGATCCGCGCCGTCCACGGCCCGAAGACCTGCCGCCAGCGGCCGCCGGAACGCTGGTATGCAATGAGCGCGGCGTAGGTCGCGCCGTAGGACGAGGCTGTCACAGTGACGAGCTGCCGCCCGGCGAGCGGGTCGGCCGGCCCCGGGGCAGCCGCGGTCGCTGCCGCCGATGTGCCCGCCGCCAGCGGGGCGGCGGAGATATGCGGCGCCGGCGGCGGCCCCGCGGGCGCCGGGCCGGCGCCGGCGGTGCACCCGGCGGCCAGCAGGGCACCCGTCAGCAGGGCGGCCAGCCGGACCCGGGGCATGAGCGTCATAGTGACACAATGCCCGATCCGCGTCGGCTGAGTGGGCGCTACAACACCGCCTACCAGAACGCGGCACGGCTGTGAGGCTCGCCTGCGTGGCCGGCGTCACTCCCGCACTGTCACCGCTTATGCCGGTCAGGAGTCCTGGCCGGACATCTCCGGCACCACCAGGACGGGCAGTGGGGACTTGTGCACCACCTCGTGGGCCACGCTGCCCAGCAGCATCGACGTCAGGTCCGAGCGGCCGCGGGTGCCGACCACCAGCAGCCCGGCCTGGTGGTTCGTGGCGGCATCGATCAGGCCACCGCCAATCCCGATCTCCAGCTCGCGGTGGACCTCGCCGGTGGCGGAGATCCCTGCCGCGATGAGTTCCGTCACGTAACGGTCCACCAGGTGCTGGGCGTCATCCTTGGTTTCGGTGGTGTACGGCGCCGCCTTGGCGTGGTGCACCACCACCCCGTGGAAGACCACCACCTTGTCCTTGGTCTCCGCGGCCATCTTGGCGACGGTCTGCACGGCGTGGTCAGCGTGCCCGGACTCGTCCACCCCGACCACGATCGTTCCGAACATTGAGCCACTCCCCTCGTGTCCTGCCAGGCTGCTGCCGGGGATGGGCGGCGGCGGCCCGGCCACCGCCGCCCATCCGGCGATCAGAGTCCTTCGTTGATGAGCCGGCCCGCCCGCTCATACTTGGCCGGGTTGCGCCGCCTGAGGTAGAAGGCCATGGCAATGCCGCTGAGCACGACGACCAGATCGACCGGGCCCAGCCAGTACGCGTAACTGTAACTGGAGGCGCCGAGGAAGCCGATGTTGGTGAACAGCAGGTAGACCACGTAGGCCTGGGAGACGAACGCCAGCACCGGTGCCAGCCGGGTCTTCCACCAGTGCACCTCATCGCGGTGGAAGCGCTCGTAGTAGACCAGGATGCCCAGCGACACCAGTGCCTGCACGGACAGGATGATGATCACGCCCATGACCGCCATCAGGCCGTAGACCTGTACGTAGGCCTGGGAGGTCGGGTCGTTGGTGCCGGTGAAGATGGCGAACAGGGCGATGATGATGGCGGCGATGACCGACTGGGTGACCGATGCGATGTGCGGGCTCTTCCACTTCGGGTGGGTGCGGCCGACCGCGGCGGGCAGCAGGTTCTCCCGGCCCAGCGAGTACATGTACCGGGCGGCGGTGTTGTGGAACGCCATGCCGCAGGCGAATGAGCCGGTGATGATCAGGTAACTCATGATCGACGAGACCCACTGGCCCGCGTACAGCTTGGCCGGGGTCAGGTAGAAGTCCGCCGGATTGGTCTGGGCCTGGGCGATGGCGGCGTGCGTGGTCGCGTAGCCGCTGAGCGGGGCCCACGAGGTGATGGTGTAGAAGATCCCCAGGCCGATCACCGAGATGTACATAGCGCGGGGCACGATCCGCTTGGGGTCGCGCGACTCCTCGCCGTAGTTGGGCGCCATCTCGAAGCCGACCCAGGACCAGAACGCGAAGAACAGACCGATGCCGATCGCCCCGGCCGCCAGCTTGCCCTGGGCGGGGAAGGCCTGGAAGGCCTTCACCGGGTTGATGGCGCCCCAGTTGGTGTTGCCGTGGGCGAACATGAAGATGTCGAAGATCAGCAGAATGGCGATCTCGCTGATGAGGCCGATGGCCAGCACCGTGGACGAGATGCGGACATCGAAGTAGGTCAGTGCCGAGATGAGCACGACCATCCCGAGCGCGAGCCACGGCCAGGCGATGTTCACCCCGAAAGCGTTCAGCTTCAGCCCCAGGAAGTAGGCGAACCCGCCACAGAGCGAGGCTTCGAACACCGAGTACGCGATCACCGAGCCGAAGCCGGTGCCGATGCCGGCCTCCCGCCCGAGCCCGTGGCTGATGTAGGAGTAGAAGCCGCCCGCGGTGGTCTTCTTCCTGGCCATCGCCACGTAGCCGACCGAGAAGATGACCAGCACGATGGTGGCGAACATGAACGCGGCGGGTGCGCCCGCGCCCTGCCCGAAGCCCACAATGATCGGGGTGTTGAAGAGCATCGCCGAGATCGGCGCGGAACCGGTGACGGTCAGGAACAGCACACCGCCGAGCCCGACCGCGTGCTTGCGCAGCTTGGCGACGTCCTCGCGCTGGGAGACGTCGAAGTCCTCGGGGCCTTGTGCCGGGCCGGACTTGCCGCCTCCCTCTACTGAGAGATCCGACTGTGCCATGAGTTCCTCCCCACGGGATGGGTGCGCCGGGAACCCGCGCAGCCCATTGGGTCTGGCTCGTGCGTTGTGGCGCACGTCACAGCGCGGACGGTATCAGGTGGTATGAACCATGACAAGAGTTCTGGTTCATGAAATATGGTCTTAACAGGAACCCCTTGACATTAAACGGTTGTAGCCGGTACTTATTTGGTCAAACCAAACTGAGGAACCGTGCGGAGGTGGCAGTGGCCGAGGAGCTCATCGCCTTCGCTTCGAAGGGCGAGATGCTCGCCAAGTCCAAGCAGTTCTGGAACCCGGACAAGACGCAGTTCTGGATTGACTCGGGCATCCCGCTGGTCATCGACCGGCGCGATGGCTATTTCATCTACGACGTCGAGGGCAAGCGGCTCATCGACGTGCACCTCAACGGCGGCACCTACAACCTGGGCCATCGCAACCCGGAAGTGGCGGCCGCGGTGACCGCCGCCATGCAGCACTTCGACATCGGCAACCACCACTTCCCGTCCCTGGCCCGCACCGCGCTGGCCGAGGCGCTGGTCGCCACCGCGCCGCCCGGCCTGTCCAAGGTGGTGTTCGGCAGCGGCGGTGGTGAGGCGATCGACATCGCACTCAAGACCGCCCGGCACGCGACCAAAAAGCGCAAGATCGTCTCGATCGCCAAGGCCTACCACGGCCATACCGGCCTGGCGGTCGCCACCGGTGACGAGCGGTTCGCGGCCCTGTTCCTCGCCGACCGGCCGGAGGAGTTCGTCCACGTCACGTTCAATGACCTGGCGGAGATGGAGCAGGCGCTGCGGGGCCGGGACGTGGCAGCGGTGATCATGGAGACAATCCCGGCCACCTACGGCTTCCCCCTGCCGGCCCCTGGCTACCTGGCCGGGGTCAAGCGGCTCTGCGAGCGCTACGACGCGCTGTACATCGCCGATGAAGTGCAGACCGGGCTGATGCGGACCGGTGAACTGTGGGCCATCACCAAGCACGGGGTGGTGCCGGACATCCTGGTCACCGGCAAGGGCATCTCGGGCGGGATGTACCCGATCAGTGCGGTCCTGGTGAGTGAGGCGGCGGCCGGCTGGCTGGCCGCGGACGGCTTCGCCCACATGTCCACCTTCGGCGGGGCCGAACTCGGCTGCGTGGCCGCGCTCAAGACGCTGGAGATCACCTGCCGGCCGGAGATCAGGTCGATGGTGCACTACATCGCGGACCTGCTCGGCCAGGGGCTGCGGCGGATCCAGGGCCTGCACCCGGACTGGTTCACCGGGATCCGGCAGGACGGCCTGGTCATGGGGCTGGAGTTCGGCCACCCCCAGGGTGCCAAGTTCGTCATGAAGCGGCTGTACGCGGCCGGGGTGTGGGCGATCTTCTCCACCCTCGATCCGCGGGTCCTCCAGTTCAAGCCGGGTGTGCTGATGGCACCCTCGCTGTGCGAGGAACTGCTGGATCGCGTCGAGGTGGCCATCGGCCAGGCCGCGGCCGACGTCCGGTCGGGCCGGAGGGTGCCATGAGCGGGGCGGCCCCGGGCCAGCCGGGCACGCAGTCCCGGGCCACCGGGGGCTGGGATGTCCCCGCCGGGCTCAGCGTCCCCACGGGCGAGCAGGGGATCGCCATCGACCTGCTCGCCGACCCGGCGGGGGTGCCCCGCGCCCGGGCCATGCTGCAGCGGGCCGAATGGGCCGCGCGTGCCTTCGCGCGCTACGACAAGCCGGCGGTGGACAAGGTAGTGCATGCGGCCGCCGGGGCCGCCGCCGCCAAGGCACGTGAATACGCTGAGTGGGCGGTGCGCGAGACCGGTTTCGGCGTTGCCGAGCACAAGGTGATCAAGAACATCGCCTGCAGCACCGGGCTGGTCGAGGCCTACGCCGGCCACGACTACGTGACACCCAGGTTCGACCCGGCCGTGAAGATCATCGAGGTGCCGCGGCCGGCCGGGGTGGTGTTCGCGCTCACCCCCTCCACCAACCCGGTGGCCACGGTGTTCTTCAAGTCCCTGCTCGCGCTGATGACCCGCTGCGTGGTCGTCATCAGCCCGCACCCGCTGGCCCGCGAATGCTGCGTTGACGCCGCCCGCACCCTGGCGGACGCGGCGGTCGCCGCGGGTGCGCCGGACGGCGTCATCCAGGTGGTGGACGAGCCATCGGTGCCGCTCATCACCGCGCTCATGACCGACGACCGCACCGAGGTCATCGTCGCCACCGGCGGCGTGCCGGTGGTGCGGGCCGCCTACTCCTCCGGCACCCCCGCGATCGGGGTCGGCCCCGGCAACGTGCCCGTCCTCGTCGACAGCACCGCTGACCTGGCAAAAGCGGCCAAGCGGATCGTGGAGAGCAAGAGTTTCGACAACTCGATCCTGTGCACCAATGAGTCGGTGCTGATCGTGGAGGAGGCAGTGGCCGCCACGCTGCTGCGGCACCTCAAGCGCGAAGGTGCCTACCTGCTGCGCACCAATCTTGAGGGCGAAACAGCCGAAGAGCTTTGGACAAAATACATCCAACTGACCGAAGCCGAGGCCGCCTTCCGGGCCCTGAAGAGCGAGTTGTCGATCCGACCGTTGTTTCATCAATTGGAGCCTCGCGTCAAGGCTCACATCCTGGTGGCG
>DPMS01000618.1 GCA_003541285.1 Actinomycetota bacterium | reverse complement strand
GGGCGGAAGGCGCTCCCATAGGATCAGTTCACCTCGGTGAGCGAGGCGGCGGGAGGGTGTCATGCGCGGTCAATACAGGCAGGATCAGAATCCATACGCGCCGCATGCGCAGGTCAGGCCGGATGCGGCGCGCGGGGGACGAGGGCCGCATCGGCCAGGCCAGGTGGGCCGGGCCACATATTTACCCGGCTATGGCTGGTAGCGGTAGCCCATCCCGGGCTCGGTCAGCAGGTGCCGGGGGCGGGACGGGTCGGCCTCCAGCTTGCGGCGCAGCCCGGCCATATGGAAGCGCGGATAGTGGGTGTAACGCTCATTTCCCGGACCCCAGATCTCGGTAAGCAGCCGTTGCGCGCCCACCAGTTGCCCGGGGTGGCGCAGCAGGATTTCCAGCAGGCGCCATTGGGCCGGCGTGAGGCGCACCGGGGTGCCATCGTCAAGCGCGGTGTGGGCGGCGAGGTCGATCTCGCACCGGCCGATGGTGACCCTGACCGGCATGGGTCCGGGTCGTCGCGGCGGAGAGCGGCCCGCAGCCGGGCGAGAAGTTCCTCCATCGCGAACGGCTTGGTGACGTAGTCGCCGGCGCCCGCGTCCAAGGCGGTGATCTTGTCACCCGAGCCGGTGCGGCCCGAGAGCACGATCACGGGCACACGCGACCAGCCCCGCAGTTCCCGGAACCAGCCTCGGGGACCCCCGTCGTGGTCATTTCCGTGTTCAGTGGCGGATGGGGAACTTCTGGTCAAGGGCGATGTTCAGGGTGAGCACATCCACCCGCGGCTCGCCCAGGAACCCGAGGGTCCGGCCCTGGATATAGCTGGTTACCAGCGCCCGGACCGCGGCGGCGCTGACGTGCCGTGCCGCCGCCACCCGGTTGACCTGAAGGTAGGCGTACTGCGGGGAGATGGCCGGGTCCAGGCCGGACGCGGACGCGGTGATCGCGTCCGGCGGCACGCTAGCCGGGCTCACGCGGTTGAACTTCGCCACCTGCGCCCGTCGCTGCTTGATCAGCTGGACCAGGGTCGGGTTGTTCGGCCCCAGGTTGGAGGCTGCCGAGAAGCCGGGATCGCAGCCGTAGTCAGTCTTGACCGCCGAGTTGACCGCGTTGGACGGGCGCGGCTGGAAGTACTGCGGCAGCGGGTTCCCCTTGGCGTCGGTGAACTCCTGGCAGAGCAGGCTGGAGCCCACCACCTTGCCCTGGTAGCTGACCAGTGAGCCGTTGGCCTGCTTGTGGAACGCGACCTGGGCGATCCCCATCACCACCAGCGGGTAGAGCACGCCGGTGATGATCGTGAACACGAGCAGGGCCCGCAAGCCGGCGATGTGCTGGCGGATGAAGCTGGGAAGACGGGACATGCCGGTCAACCACCGAATCCGGGGATGTTCATGATGATGAGGTCGATGAGCTTGATCCCGACGAACGGGATGATCAGCCCGCCGAGGCCGTAGATCCACAGGTTCCGGCGCAGCAGGGCGGAGGCCGACGACGGCTTGTACCGCACCCCGCGCAGGGCCAGCGGGATCAGCGCGATGATGATCAGCGCGTTGAAGATGATCGCCGAGGTGATCGCCGACTGCGGGCTGTGCAGGTGCATGATGTTGAGCTTCGACAGGCCCGGGAACACGCTGGCGAACATGGCCGGCAGCATCGCGAAGTACTTCGCGACGTCGGTGGCGATGGAGAAGGTGGTCAGCGAGCCACGGGTGATCAGCAACTGCTTGCCGATCTCCACGATCTCGATGAGCTTGGCCGGGTTGGAGTCGAGGTCCACCATGTTGCCGGCCTCCTTGGCCGCCATGGTCCCGGTGTTCATCGCCACCCCGACGTCGGCCTGCGCGAGCGCGGGGGCGTCGTTGGTGCCGTCCCCGGTCATCGCGACCAGCCGGCCGCCCTCCTGCTCCTTGCGGATCAGCTCCATCTTGTCTTCCGGGGTGGCCTCGGCCAGGAAGTCGTCCACCCCCGACTCATCCGCGATGGCCTGAGCCGTCAGCGGGTTGTCGCCGGTGATCATGACGGTGCGGATGCCCATCTTGCGCATTTCCGCGAACCGCTCGGCGATGCCCTCCTTCACGATGTCCTTGAGGTGGATCACGCCGAGGGCACGGGCAGTGCCGTTCGCTTTCTCGGCGACGACCAGCGGTGTCCCGCCCGCGGCGGAGATGGCGTCCACCATCGCGCCGAGTTCGGGTGCCGGGGTATCGCCGGAGGCGCGGATCCAGTCCCGGACCGCGCTGGAGGCGCCTTTGCGGACCCGCCGGCCGCCCGCCAGGTCGATGCCGCTCATCCGGGTCTGGGCAGTGAACTCGACGAACTGAGCTCCAGGCAGTTCGCCTTCGTGCCGCTCCCGCAGGTTGTACCTGTTCTTGGCGAGCACGGTGATGGAGCGGCCTTCCGGCGTGTAGTCGGCCATGCTGGACAACTGCGCGGCGTCCGCGACCTCCTCCGCCTTGACGCCGTTCACCGGGATGAACTCGACCGCCTGCCGGTTACCGATGGTGATCGTGCCGGTCTTGTCGAGCAGCAGCGTGTTCACGTCGCCCGCGGCCTCGACGGCCCGGCCGGACATGGCAAGCACGTTGCGCTGCACCAGCCGGTCCATGCCGGCGATGCCGATCGCCGACAGCAGCGCGCCGATCGTGGTCGGGATGAGTGCCACCACCAGCGCGACCAAGATGACCAGCGACTGCGGGGCGCCGGAGTAGAAGGCCATCGGCTGCAGCGTCACCACTGCTAGCAGGAAGATGATGGTCAGCGAGGCGAGCAGGATGTTCAGCGCGGTCTCGTTCGGCGTCTTCTGCCGCTCCGCGCCTTCGACCAGCGCGATCATCCGGTCGATGAACGTCTCGCCGGGTTTGGAGGTGATCTTCACCACGATCCGGTCGGACAGCACCTTGGTGCCGCCGGTCACGGCCGACCGGTCACCGCCGGACTCGCGGATGACCGGGGCGGACTCGCCGGTGATCGCCGACTCGTCCACCGAGGCCACGCCCTCGACCACGTCCCCGTCGCCGGGGATGATCTGCCCGGCCTCGACGATGACGAAGTCGCCCAGCGTCAGCGATGTGCCCGGGACCTCTTCCTCGCGCACCGTCTGCTGGCCGGGCCGCCAGCCGATCAGCCGGCGGGCGACGGTCTCCCGCTTGGTGCGGCGCAGGGTTTCGGCCTGCGCCTTGCCCCGCCCCTCGGCGACCGCCTCGGCCAGGTTCGCGAAGACGACAGTCAGCCAGAGCCAGACGGTGATGATCCAGGCGAACACCGACGGGTGGGCGATCGCCGAGTAGGTGGTCAGCACGGCGCCGGCCTCCACCACGAACATGACCGGGTTGTGCAGCTGGACCCGCGGGTCCAGCTTCTTGAATGTGTCCGGCAGCGACTTCCACAGCATCCTGGGGTCGAGCAGGCCACCGCCGATCCGGTGCGGCTGAGCCGCGGCCTGCCCTTCCGCCGCGGGAGACGTCTGAGATGCGGTTGTCAGTGACATCAGTGCAGTCCTTCAGCGAACGGGCCCAGCGCCAGCGCGGGGAAGTAGGTCAGGCCGACGATGATGACGATCACGCCGATGACCATCCCGACGAACAGCGGCTTGTGCGTGGGCATCGTGCCGGCACTGGCCGGGACGGTCTGCTGCCGGGCCAGCGAGCCGGCCAGCGCCAGCGCGAAGATCATCGGCGCGAACCGGCTGAGCAGCATGACGATGCCGCCGGCGGTGTTGTACCAGGCCGTGTTGGTGGTCAGCCCGGCGAACGCGGAGCCGTTGTTGTTGGCCATCGACGTAAACGCGTACATGATCTCGGTCAGGCCGTGCGGGCCCGGGTTGAGGATCGAGGCCCTGGGCACTTTGAGGCCCACCGAGAGCGCGGCGCCGATCAGCACGAGCGCCGGCGTCGTGAGGATGTACAGCGCCGCGTACTTCATCTCAGCCGGCCGGATCTTCTTCCCGATGTACTCGGGGGTGCGGCCGACCATGAGCCCGCCGATGAACACGGTGACGATCGCGAGGATCAGGATGCCGTACATGCCCGCACCGGCCCCACCGGGGACCACCTCGCCCATCATCATGTTGAACAGCGCGATCCCGCCGCCGAACGGGGTGAACGAGTCAAGGAAGGAGTTCACCGCCCCGGTCGAGGTGACCGTGGTAGAGGCGGCGAAGAGGCTGGATCCCGGGATGCCGAACCTGACTTCCTTGCCCTCCATCGCGGCGTGGGCCAGCTGGGGGGCGAGCCCGGCGTGCTGGGCCTCGAAGAAGGTCATCGCCCCCACGGAGGCGAGCCAGAGGATCGCCATGATCGCGAGCAGCGCGTAGCCCTGCCGCTTGTCCTTGACCATGCTGCCGAAGGTGCGGGTCAGCGCGAACGGGATGACCAGCAGCAGGAAGATCTCAAAGATGTTGGTGAACGGGTTCGGGTTCTCGAACGGGTGGGCGGAGTTGGCGTTGAAGAAACCGCCGCCGTTGTTCCCCATCTCCTTGATGACCTCCTGCGAGGCCACCGGCCCGCCCACCATGGCCTGGTGGCCACCCGCCAGTGTGGTGAGGGTGTGGTAGGAGGCGAAGTTGTCGATCACGCCACCGGCGGCGAGGATGAGCCCGCCGACGATCGACAGCGGCAGCAGCACCCGCAGGGTGATCCGGGTGAGGTCGGCCCAGAAGTTGCCGAGGTTGCCGGTGCGGGACCTGATGAACCCGCGGATCAGGGCGATCGCGACCACGATGCCGGCCGCGGCGGACATGAAGTTCTGCACCGCCAGGCCGGACATCTGGACCAGGTAGCCCATCGTGGACTCACCGGAGTAGTTCTGCCAGTTGGTGTTGGTGGTGAACGAGGCTGCGGTGTTCCAGGCCAGGGCGGGGGGCACGTTGGGCATGCCCAGCGGGAGCAGCAGGAAGTGCTGCAGCCGCTCCATGCCGTACAGGAACAGCACGCTGACCGCCGAGAACGCCAGCATGCTGCGCAGGTAGGCGCCCCAGGCCTGGTCAGCAGCGGCGTCGATGCCCATCAGGCGGTAGAGCCCGCGCTCGGGACGCCAGTGCTTCTCGGTGGTCATCACACGCGCGATGTAGTCGCCGAGCGGCTTCCAGCACACGGCGAGGGCCAGCACGAGCAGGCCGGCTTGCAGGAAGCCGGCCAGGGCAGGCGACATCAGAATCGCTCCGGGTGGATCAGGGCTGCCACGAGGTAGCCGACCAGCAGCACGGCGGCGATCAGGCCGACGATGTTCTCAGCGCTCAAACCGCTCGACCCCCTTCACCAGGAGCCAGAGCGCAGCGAAGACGACGATCGTCAGGCCGATGTAGACGAGGTCGGGCACGGGCTCTCCTAGCGTCCGGGGGCATGGGCGCACCCCGATGACCCTCGATGACCTCAGTGAATCCCCGGTGTATGGACATAAGCCGTGTCCATGCGGCACCCATGCAGTGCCCCGGCGGTTCCTAACAGACCCCATGCGGGAGCATGCTCAACCGCGTCCCGGGACGGACTGCCGTCAGCTCACAGATCGACTGGGTGGCGCGGTGCCGGCGATGGCCGGTCAGGCGGCAGACGGCGCTAGGCCGCGGACGCCCACCTCGTCGGCGCGGGCGAGCAGGTCAGCCGGGTCGGCGTAGACGCGGTAGGCGCCAGCCCGTTCCAGTTCCTCGCGGCCGTAACCGCCGGACATGACGCCGATGCCGATCGCCCCGGCCCGTCTGGCCGCGAGCAGGTCCCACACGCTGTCCCCGACCACGAAGGCGTGCTGGGGCTCCACGCCGAGCAGGGCCGCGGCGGCCAGGAACAGGTCCGGGTCGGGCTTGGCGTGCGCCACCATGTCCCGGGTCACCATCGGCGCGTCAGCGGGCAGGCCCAGCATGGCCAGCGCGTGGTGGGCGGTGGCCCGGTAGCCGCTGGTCGCGATCGCCCAGGCCACTTTGCGCTCGGTCAGCGCGGCGAGAAGTTCGGCCGCCCCGGGCAGTGGCCGGACCGAGTCGGCCTGCGCCAGGTACTCGTCCCGGTGCGCCTCCTGCAGCATGGCGATGTCTTCCCCGGACAGCGTGCGGCCGGTCTCCCGCAGCAGCGCGGACACGAACAGGCCACCGCTCATCCCGATCCGGCGGTGGATCCGCCACACCGAAAGGTCGATGTCCAGCCGGGACAGCGCCGCCCGCCAGGCGATGACGTGCTGGTACACGCTGTCGATGAGGGTGCCGTCCAGATCGAACAGGAACGCGGGCGCGGGTGGTGCCTCGTAGCTGGCTGGCGCGGTCATGGCACCAGTGTGCCTTGTTCCCGCGCCCAGGCGAGGAAGCGTAGCGCTCCGCGGGGGCGCGGGTCGATGGGGTAGGCCGCAGGCAGCCGCACGACGGTGGCCTCGACGAAGTCAGCCGGGGACAACTCGGCGCCGAGGGAATCGAGCCGGACCGTCAGGCTGCGTTCGGTCTGGACGGTTTGGGCTGATGAGTCCAGCTCGGCCAGGGCGAACCTACCGAACCGCACCCGCCAGGCGCGTCCCGGCTCCTCGCCTGGCTCGACCGGCGCCACACCGTCAGCGTGGGTGGCCCATTCGGAGGCGTAGTGGAAGGCCTGCGGGCCGTTTGGGTAGGGACCCACGCTGGTGATCAGCATGGCGTTCCGGCTGAGCGTGGTCAGCCAGGCCCGGGTCTGCCGAGGCCTACCCCGTCTCGCGTTGCGGAGTGGTGTCCTCACAGGGTCTCGACGTTGGGTCCGGACAGGACCCGGCGGCAGTCCAGCACGTAACGGGCATGGCTGGCGATGTCGGCGCTGGTGAAGGCGTCGTGATCGGTGAGCAGGATCACAGCGTCCGCGCGGGAGACCTCCTCAGCGGTTGGCTCCACCCTTGCGACCACGGTGTCAACCGGGGCAGATTCGATCACGTGCGGGTCGGCGGCCCGCACGTCCGCGCCCATGCCCTTGAGCAGTTGCGTGATCCGCACGGCGGGTGATTCCCGCGCGTCGCCGGTGTTCTTCTTATAGGCCAGTCCCAGCAGAAGGACACGCGAACCGCGGACCGGTCTGCCGCGTTCATTCAACGCCATCATCAACCGGCCGACCACGTAGTCAGGCATATGGCTGTTGATGTCGTTGGCCAACTCGACGAAGCGGAAACGCTGGCCCAGTGCCCGCTCCACTTGCCAGGACAGGTAAGACGGGTCGATGGGCAGGCAGTGGCCGCCCACTCCTGGGCCGGGTGTGAAGGACATGAATCCGAACGGCTTGGTGGAGGCCGCGTCGATCGCCTCCCACACGTCGATGCCGAGCCCGTTCGCGAACATCGCGAGTTCGTTCATCAACGCGATGTTCACGTGCCGGAATGTATTTTCGATCAGCTTGGCCAGTTCCGCCTCGCGCGGCGAGGAGACCGTCACCGTCTGGTCGACGATGCCGCGGTAGAACGCCTGGACCGCTGCCAGGGAGCCCTCATCGATCCCCGACACGATCTTCGGGGTCGTGGCCAGGGTCCAGGCGGGATTCCCCGGGTCGATCCGCTCCGGGCTGTAGCCGAGGTAGAAATCCTTGCCGGCGATCAGCCCTGACCCGTCTTCCAGCCAGGGCAGAACCTGCTCCTGGGTCGTCCCTGGGTAGGAGGTGGACTCCACGATCACGGTCGTGCCCGGCCGCAGATACCGGGCGAGCGTTCGGCTCGCTTTCTCGATGCAGCTCAGATCGGGCAGACCGTCCCGCAACGGGGTAGGTACGGTGATCACCGCCACGTCGAACCCGGCGCAGGCCGGGGCCTCCGCAGACGGCTGGAACGCCCCACTGCCGAGGGCACGCGCTAGCTGGGCGGCAGGCACGTCCTCAATGTAGGACTCCCCGGCTGCCAGCAGCTTCACCCTGTTGTGATCGGTGTCATAGCCGACGACCCGATGACCGGCCGCTACCGCGCGCATCGCGAGCGGCAAGCCAACATACCCAAGGCCTGCTATGACGACCGCCGTGGCCACAGCCTGCTCCGCGCCGCCGGTTGCATGATCAGCGGCCCTCGCCCCTCCAGGCACTTCTGTCCCCCCTTGACATAACGCCGCACCCGACCGGACGGGTCCCGCGGCAATGGTGGGGGGCTGACGGAGCGTGCGTCGTCAACAGGCAGGTG
This sequence comes from Actinomycetota bacterium, assembly GCA_003541285.1. Taxonomy (GTDB): domain Bacteria; phylum Actinomycetota; class Actinomycetes; order Streptosporangiales; family Streptosporangiaceae; genus UBA9676. Next base: position 30,840 of record DPMS01000618.1, on the reverse strand, counting down.
CCAGCGCCTCCGGCGCCCCGGGTTCCGCACGCTTCACTGCCCCCCGGCTTATGCCGCTGGTGCCCCGCGGCGCACAGGAATTACATCGTGCAGCATTTCGATTACGTAGCGTGTAGTAGAGATCATAGTGAGCCAGATCCGCAGCGTGCACGAGGTCCTCGACTGAGCAGTGGCCATGGTGGTGTCCCGGGCGGCGCAAGCCGCTGTCCCCGCGGGCATGCGGGAGGTCTGGCGCAGCAGGTCCAGTAACCGGGATGGGGCCGCGCGCTGACCCGCTACGTGGACGGCCCGGTCAGCGGTCCCCGGCTGGGGCCGAGGCGAGGAGTGCCTTGCCAGGATCGGCTGGGATGCCGGTCGTCGCAGCCGCTCCCCATCGCCTATGTCGCCGAACAGCGCGGCAGCAATCCGCTGACTGGCGCGGCCGTCCCACAGGGCAGGCGCGCGCGCGGGAGGCGGGCAGGCGAGCACCTCGCGCACGGCCGCGACAATGCGGGCCGGGTCGCGTCCTACCAGCCGGTTCGTGCCCTCGGTGAGGGTTATCGGGCGCTCGGTGTTGTCACGGAGGGTGAGGCACGGCACACCGAGCACGGTGGTTTCCTCCTGCACGCCGCCAGAGTCGGTGAGCACGAGCCGTGCCGACGCCTCCAGGGCCACGAAGTCGAGATAGCCGGCCGGGGGGATGATCCTGACCCCGCTGGGGAGGCCCGCACCGCGCAGCCTGCCTGCTGCCCTGGGGTGGGCCGGCAGTACCAGCGGGCAGAGGCCTGCGATCTCAGCCAGGGCGGGCAGCAGGCTTCCCAGCACCGATGGGTTGTCCACGTTCGCCGGACGGTGGAGGGTGACCAGGCCGTACTGGCCTGGCTCGAGCCCGAGTTGGCTGACGATGTCACGGCTGGTGGCACGGCCGAGGTTCGTCAGCAAGGTATCGACCATGACATTGCCCACGAGGTGGATCTGGCCGTTCCGGTACCCCTCGGCCTGCAGGTTCGCAACTGTGTCGGGCGAAGGGGCGAAGAGGTAGTCGCTCACCCGGTCGGTGACGATGCGGTTGACTTCTTCGGGCATTGACCAGTCTCCACTGCGCAGCCCCGCCTCCACATGCGCGAGCAGCACGCCGGACTTCGCCGTGACCAGCGCGCAGGCGAGCGTGGAGTTCACATCACCCACAACGACGACAACGTCCGCTGCCAGTTGCCCAATCAATGGCTCGAAGGCGGTCATCACCCTGCATGTTTGGATGGCATGGCTCCCGGAGCCGGCGCCCAGGAAATAGTCGGGCCGCCGGAGGCCGAGATCTTCGAAGAAGATATCGCTCATCACCGGGTCATAGTGCTGGCCGGTGTGGACGAGGAGAACCTCTGCGCCGCCTTCCTCCAGCGCATCCATCACCGGCTTGACCTTCACGAAGTTAGGCCGGGCCCCGGCTACGCAGACGACTCGCACCGCTCCCCCTCAGATCCAGACGGCGGGCCACCGTGACCCGCGGTATCAAGCCAGTGGTCCGTGTCAGCGAGGTCCCTGCGTGCTGAATCGGCGAGCATGCGCGCGGGTGTCATCAGCCATACCCTGCACCCGCGCTGGCTGTCAGCGCAGCACGGTCCTGCTGTGCCGGGTCTGGCGTCGCATGTTGCGACCGTTTCAGCGGTTCCCACCAGTGGCGGTTATCGTCGTACCACCGCACGGTGGTCTTGAGACCCTCGCAGAATGGGATGCGAGGGGCGTAGCCAAGTGCGCGGATTGCTGAGTCATCCAGCGAGTAGCGGCGGTCATGGCCCTTCCGGTCATTGACGGGAACGACCACGTCCCAGTCGGCGCCGAAGAATTCAAGCAGAGCCTTGGTCAGCTGGGTGTTGGTCAGTTCCGTGTCGCCGCCGATATGATAGATCCGATTCGGCTTGCCGCGTTCCAGGACCAGCTGAATACCCCAGCAATGGTCATCCACGTGGACCCAGCTCCGGACGTTGCCACCATCTCCGTACAAGGGCAGCTTTATCCCGTCGAGCAGGTTGGTAATGAAGAGGGGGATAATTTTCTCGGGAAATTGGTATGGACCGTAGTTATTGCAGCAGCGGGTGATGCATACGTCGAGCCCGTAGGTCCGGGCGTAGGCGCGTGCCACGAGATCTCCGGCTGCCTTTGCCGCGGCATAGGGGGAACTGGGGTCAAGTTGCGCGTCTTCTTTCCATGATCCGGACGTCACGCTGCCATAGACCTCGTCGGTAGAGACTTGGATCACGCGCTGCACACGTGCGGCGAGGCATGCTTGGAGTAGTTTTTGCACCCCTGTGACATTTGCGCTGATAAATGCCGATGCGTCCGCGATCGACCTGTCGACGTGGGTCTCGGCGGCAAAGTTGACAACGACGTCGTGACCGGGCAGCACCGACGCCAGAAGTGCGCTATCGGAGATGTCGCCCTGCACGAACATCAGCCGCGGATCGCTCGACGCCGGCTCCAGATTCGCCAGATTACCTGCGTAGGTCAGCTTGTCCAGCACTGTGACGCGAGCATCCTCGGCGTGGCCGTAGCCTCCGGCCAGCAGCGTTCGGACATAGTGCGAGCCGATGAATCCGGCCCCGCCGGTTACCATTATCCTCATACCAGCGGTGGCGTCCGGAGAGTCCCGGCACGACCGGGGACGCCGCCTGCCTCCCTCCCTCTCCTCAGCACGCATGATCGAATCAGCACGCATGATCGAAATCCCGGCAGTGGCTTGGTGCCCGTATTCAGCAGCTGATCTGAACCTTGCTGTGATCTCCGAGGAGCAGCCGGTGCGTCCTGGAAACCCTTGACGCGGGGGTCACCTCGACGTCGTGGCCGATGAGCGACGCCGCGATTCGCCGGACACCGTGAATGGAGGCGCCGCGAAGGACGATGGAGTACTCGACCTCGCTGTTGGCGATGACGCAGGTCGGCGCCACAGAGGTGAACGGGCCAACGTAGGAGTCGGTCACCCGCGCCCCCGCGCCGATGACGGCGGGGCCCACGATGCGTGAGCCGCTGATCTGAGCGTTGTCGTCGATCTGCACTGGGCCGATGAGTTCGCTGGCGGCGTCCACCACGCCCCGCTGCTGCGGTTCCAGTCGCTCCAGCAGCATGCGGTTGGCGTCGAGGAGGTCGGCGGCACTGCCGGTGTCTTTCCAGCGGCCGGTGAAGGGGGTCGATCGCACCGCCTGCCCTTTGTCGATGAGCCACTGCACCGCGTCGCTGATCTCGTATTCTCCGCGTGACGATGGAGTGAGCTGCGCCACAGCGTCATGAACAGCGGGCGCGAAGAGATAGACGCCGGTAACTGCCCGGTCGCTCTTCGGCTGACGAGGTTTCTCTTCGATGCCGACGACCCGGCCGTCGGCATCGAGTTCAGGCACACCAAAGGCGCGAGGGTCTGGCACACTGGCCACGAGTAGCTGCGCGGCCGGGCGATGGCCCTGGAAGTCTTCCACCAGCTGCCTAATGCCCCCGAGCATGAAGATATCCCCGAGATACATGACGAAATCATCGTCACCGAGGAAATCCTGTGACACCAGCACCGCGTCGGCAAGCCCGAGCGGGGACTCCTGTCGAAGGTAGGAGACGTCGAGGCCAAAGGCCTCGCCACCACCTACCGCAGCCTGAATCGCCGGGGCCGTGGCGCCCACCACGATCCCGACTTCAGTGATATCCGTGTCCCGGATCGCCTCCAGGCCGTAGAAGAGGACCGGCTTGTTGCCAACCGGAAGAAGCTGTTTCGCCGAAGTGTGTGTTATCGGGCGCAAACGGTTCCCCGCACCACCCGCCAGGACCAAGGCCTTCATGGGCGGTAACCTACCCACTTCGGGAGCCGTACTGAACCCATCCGAGTGAGGGAATGCGGCTCCTTTAGTTCTCAGGAATCCAGTATTCTAGACATCGCGTCCACATTTGCATGTAATGACGCTACGCTTGTCAGGATAGCGCAAGCCTATCCAACCCAGCACGATGGTGGCTGGGTCGGCATAAGTGGGGCGACTCGCCCAGGCATGGTGCTGGAGTGCGGATCCAGTCAGAGGTTAGGACCGAATACTGCTGGCACTCTGGCGGTGACAGCTACTTCCAGGCCTCGATCAGGAGCAACAATCCAAGCGACGGCAACCTGCGGATCAATGGCCGCGGCCAGAACCGCTTGGCAATCGCGAGTGCACGGCTGGTGTGCCGCTGGCCCACCTCGCCCAGGAGAAGGTCACCGAAGCTGACCGCGCTCCGGATCCCGCAGGCGCTGAACGGCTCGACCAATCGGCGGGCCTCGGCCAGGGTGTACCCCTTGGTGCCCGGGGACTCCAGGTGGCAGGCATAAACGTCCGACAGGCTGCGGGCAGGATGCCCCGCGGCGAGGCCGTAGCGAGCCCATAGCATCAGCCCGACTATCGACGGCCGGTGGTAGATCATCGCCCGCAGAGTGCCACCTGGCCGAAGTACACGGTGGGCTTCGCGAAAAGCCTGCGGCGTGTCAGGTGAGTGATGGAGGACGCCCCAGGAGTAAACGATGTCGAAGGAGCCATCCGCGAAGGGAAGGTTCTCGGCATCCCCCGCCCTCACCTCGGAGGCGAACCCGGAGGTCGCGAGACGCCGAGTCGTCCAGCTGACCGCGCGGGGGGTCAGGTCCACGCCAGCCAGACGGCGTGGTCTGCTTCTGGCCCACTCCAGGTGATCGGCTCCCATGCCGACGCCTATCTCGAGGACGTCCCTGCCGGTCCCATCCTGAAACCGGGCGAAGCTGCGGATGTAAGGCTCGAGGCGGTAACGCGCTTCTGCCTGGCTGCGCAAGCGCTGCTCGGCGCTGAGACCTTCCGCGTAGACCTCGCCGCACGACGCCACGTCCCAGAACTTAAGGACCTCAGCCTTCAGATCAGGCACGCCCATGAGGGTACCCACCCGGGACCGGGAACACTCCACGCCGGCTTTGTCGGGGCCGCGCCCAACCGCACCGCCCAAGGCTGGTCCTCGCCTGGCCGCCTGCACTGCCTGGGCACGTGTGGGGTAACCGCATTGTGACTACGTATGGTAACTATCAAATAGCTCGAAGTATCGTCGAGCGGCTCGATTACCAAGGAGCGTGGCGATGTGCGGAATCGCAGGTCACGTTGGGGGCCGCGTCGTCGCGCCCCTTGCGGATGGCGTGCTCGATGCCCTCCGGCATCGAGGGCCTGACGCACAGCGCACCGAGCGCCGCACGACGGGCAGCGTGGTGGCCGATCTAGCGTTCGCGCGCCTAGCCATCCTCGACCTGTCCGACGCCGGCCAGCAGCCGATGAGCAGCGAAGATGGCCGGTTCACCATGGTGTTCAACGGTGAGATCTACAACTCGCCCGCGCTCCGGGGTATCTGCGAACGAGCCGGTCACCGGTTCCGCTCAGCCATGGACGGTGAGGTGATCCTCCACTTGTGGGAAATGGAGGGACCTTCTGCCCTCCAACTCCTCAATGGCATCTTTGCCGTAGCGGTGCTCGACGCCGTGACCGGCGAATTGTTCCTCGCCCGTGATCCGCTCGGTGTGAAACCCCTCATATACGCCGAGGCTGATGGGGAGCTATGGTTCGCATCCGAGCTGGGCGCACTGCTCGCTATGGGGGCGCCGACCGGTGGAGCCGATCTGGTCGCGCTCGCCCAGTTCCTGTCGTTTCTGTGGATTCCTGACCCGCGCACCCCGTATGCCGGCCTGCACGGCGTCGAACCGGGCACCGTCGTCCGGTGGACGCGGGACGGCTCAAGCGTGTCACGTTACTGCGAGCCATTGCATCCCACCGAATCGCCACCAGCGGTTGACCCGGAGGACGCGGTCGAGGAGCTGCGGTCACGGCTCACCGATGCGGTGCGGCGGCAGCTGCTCAGCGACGTTCCCATCGCCGTGATGGCGTCCGGCGGCGTTGACAGCAGCCTCATATGGTGGGCGGCGGGCGATAGCGTCGAGCGCGCCTACACGATTGACTGGGCGGGCACCACCGGCGGCGAGCGGCTGTCGGAGGATGCGGCGACGGTGCGCGCGCTCAGCGATCTGCTCGGTACGCCGGTGACCTACGTGGCAGGGGAGGACGCCTCCGGCGACCCGCCGCGCAGCGGCGATCTGTTCGCGGACCCGGCTCACGATCTCGCTCGCACCATCTCGCGGCGGGCGGCGGGCGACGGGTTCAAGGTGTTGCTGTGCGGACAGGGCGGTGATGAATTGTTCGCTGGTTATCGGCGGCATCACATTTCCCCCATCCTTGGGCAGCTCCACCTCGGTGGGCTGGGCATGAAGGCAGAGCGGGTGATCGCGCGGTGCGGCAGCGGACTTGGCGCCGAGTACTTGGCGAGGCTCGCACGGGCAGCATCGGAGCGCGACCCCTTCGCGTCGTACATGCAGATCTGCACGTACAGTACTGCGGCCGATCGTGCGCGGGTGCTTGGCTGCACGGAGCAGGAGGCGAGCAACGACGCTGTCTGGCGGCAGCATCGAGTTGTGTTCGACGCGTTGCCTGCGGGCGTGTCGTTCCTCCGCAAGGTGATGGCCCTCGAACTGGCGGTATACCTGCCCGGTCTCGGCCTGGCCTACATTGACCGGGCATCGATGGAACACGGCGTCGAGGTTCGCGTGCCATGGCTGGACCTCGAGTTGGTGCGCTGGTCACTGGCACTTCCTGATTCGGTGCTGATCCGGGGGCAGCGCGCGAAGTGGCTTCCCAAGGAACTCGCGGCCCGGGTCGTCTCGCCGCAGGTGGCGCTGCGGGCAAAGCGCGGATTTGCCGCCCCAGCCCATCGGGTGGCGGTGGGACGTGCGCCTGGCAGCCGGGGTTTCCGCCAGGGCCGGTACTTCGCGCTCGCGGCATCCATTGTTGAGCGGCACTGCGCCGGCGCATCCGGGCATGAACGCGTGCCGCGACCCCCGAGCACCTGACCGCGGGGCTGCGGACCGGGAGGATCGCCTTCCCTGCTGCGGCCTCCCGGGGGGCCGGTGCCGTCGGCTGATAGCGCAGGGTTATTGTAAAACTCCTCCGCGTAGTGACACCTGGCAGCTCACATACCGGCTGCGACGGTGTTGGGCCGGGCGGGGACCTCACCGGAGCCGTCTGTCGCCGACCTGATCCTGCGGGTGGGCACTGTTAGTCAGGAGGGACCAGGATGACAGTCAAGGATCTTGTGCGCCCGCTTCCGGGAGTACGACGGCTCTCCATGCTGCGTCAGCGGATCGCCTTCTGCTCTTCCGAGTCCTTCTGGGAACGGAGGTATGCGCAGGGCTTGACGAGCGGCCACGGATCCTATGGCGCTCTGGGGGAGGCCAAGGCCACCTTCCTCAATGCTTTTGTCCGTGAGCACTCCGTGCGGTCAGTGATTGAGTTCGGATGCGGGGACGGTCATCAATTGTCGATGGCTGACTATCCCCGGTACGTTGGCGTGGATGTGTCACGGACCGCGATCGCGCTATGCAAGCGTAAATTCGATGGTGACCCTTCCAAGAGCTTCTTCCTCTACGATGGCGTGTGCTTCGTGGACCGTGGCCGCCTTTTCACCGCTGATCTGGCCATCTCCCTTGACGTGATATATCACCTGATCGAGGAAGCAGTCTTCGAGCGCTACATGGAGCATCTGTTCAACTCCGGAGAGCGGTTCGTGGTGGTGTACTCCTCGAACACCGTGATGCGGGGTACCGCTCCGTATGTGCGGCATCGGCATTTCACCACCTGGGTAGACGCGAACTGTCCCCAGTGGTCTCTGGCGCAGGTGACCGGTGGACCCAACACCGGGCCGGGCCGGGCTGATTTTTTTGTGTACGAGCGGTCAGAGAGTGGAAGGAAGTGAAGGCCGCAGCCGCAGCGAGGGAAGCTGCGAAAGCGGCGATGACGCGGGCCACCTGGGGTGGTGGCCAGAATTTTCTGGGTGCAAGGTGGGTGGAACGTCTCCTGGATCGCTCCCCTGCCTGCTTCAAGGAAGATCTGGCACTGCGGCTCCTATCGCTTTCACCTCATTACTTCTTTAGTCGGGACATCCGAGTGGAGGCGGAACGGAACCGGCACTCCCGCACGGTACTGGTAGATGCGCTTGTCGTGCCGTACCTGACGCCTTCAGCGCGCGTTCTCGATTATGGATGCGGGCCTGGGTATATGGCACATGCCACAGCGAAGAGAGTCGATCACGTGGATGCGGTTGATGTCTCCGCTGGTGTACTGGCCTGCGCGAAGGTGCTGAACGGGAGACCCAACATTACCTATCTGAAACCGGACGAGCTCAAACGCAGGCCACAGGTGGACCTCGCTTACTCGTACGCCGTCTTTCAGCATCTTTCCCATGAATCACTTACCAGGGCGCTGCGCCTGATTGCCGGGCAGATCCGACCGGATGGGGTGTTTCTCCTCCATTTTGCCGTCCCAGGCCAGCAAGGCTGGCGCACTGAGGCAGAGTGGCGGGAAGACCGGTCTCTCGCTGGTCGGATGAAGCTCCGATATGGGCTCAACTGCTTTGGCAGGACGGTCGCTGAAATGGAGGAGCTGATCTTCCGGGGCGGATTCACAGACATCACGACACGGCCGTTGGACGGTACCATCACCGTGCCCGGCGACGACGATATCGTTCACCAGCATCTGCTCACTGCCCGGCGCCGGTGAACCAAAATTTCAGGCGGTGACCTGGGTTTGCCAGATGCCCGACGATAGCAGCAAGGGAGTTGCGGACAGTGGCTGCTTCGGATACAGATCTGTCCGCAGGATCACTGCCTGCTACCGCCACCAACGTATGGGACAGGCGAGTCCTCCTGCTGACTCCTTCCAGTGGGCTCGGAGGCGGCATTGAACGCTATGTGGAAACACTGGAGTGGGTGTTTTCCATGCAGGGTGTCAGACATCAGCGCATTGACCTGTTCCGTTCCGGGGCCGCGGCACATGCCCGGATGATAGGCGAAGCCCGGAAGATATTGCGGGAGAATCCTATGCCGACCCGCCTCGTCGTGGCGCACCGCGCGTTGCTGCCGGTGGCATGGCTGCTCGCCCGGGAACGATCTGTGTGCGGCATCTCGGTCGTCTGCCATGGGAGCGACGTGTGGGATGTCCAAGGCCGGCCTCGCCGGTGTGTCGAAGGCCAGATCATGCGTCGGCCTGGAGTCCGGGTTGTGGCCGCGAGCAGCTTCACCGCGGGTGCTGTCTCCCGGGTCTGCAGAGCCACCATCCTGCCACCAGGGCTGTCCCAGGAATGGTTCGATACGCTTGTCGAGCACTCCGCGAGGGAGAAGAAACCACGGTCAGGTGTCCACCTCGTCACCGCGTTCCGCCTCGCGGACTGGCGGGACAAGGGCCTGCCCCAGTTGATGGCCGCTGTTGCCGCCCTCCGCCGCCCTGACGTCCACCTGACAGTCTGCGGCAGTGGAATGCCCCCAGCGGACCTTCGGGCAGCGGTGCGCGCGCACCCCCATTGCGTCCTGCGGCCGGGGCTCACCGATCAGGAACTCGCCGCAGAGTTCGCCGGAGCGGACATTTTCGTGCTTGCCACAAGAACCAGGAGCGGTCGGCACGCTTGCGGAGAGGGGTTCGGATTGGTGCTGCTGGAGGCACAGGTGGCAGGCACACTTGTGGTGGCACCCGCGTATGGCGGTTCGCCCGACGCCTACCTTGACGGCCTCACGGGGGTTGCCCCGCGGGACGAATCTGTTGCGGCCCTGTCGAGAGTTCTCGAGGATCTGGTGCAAGACCCGCAGCGCCTCGAGCAGATGGGGCGACACGCCGCTGAGTGGGCGCGGGTGGCTTTCGCGCCCGAACGCTATGCACGGCTTGCTCTCAGCAGGCTGCTATAACTCCAGATCCGTGGCGGAATCATTAGCGATATCATCGCCCCACTCCATTTACCGGACCGTGCATGATCTCCGCGTGACCACGGTGCGCACTGCCTCATGTTGGCTGAGAAAGGAATTGGGTAGGATCCTCTCGTGACCACAACGGGGGATCGTTCTTCATTGAGAAGCCGTCTGTATGAGGCATATGCGGCACAGCACGCCGGATACGGCTGTGGCGAGGCTGTCGCCCGGATTTACCGGCGCGACATTCGTCCAGTAATGCCCTCTCCCGTTGCTGGGCCGGTGATCGACCTGGGCTGCGGGCAGGGCGGCCTGCTGCGCCTGCTCCTAGCCGACGGTTACGACGCCGAGGGAATCGACATCAGCCCGGAGCAGATCGCCCTCGCCCGCGCGGGGGGACTGCGCCAGGTCAGGCACGGTGACTACCGGGATATCCTGACGGCAAGGCCTGGCCACTACGCTGCGATCACGGCCACGGACCTGCTTGAGCATCTCACCAAGGACGAGGTGCTGACCACCTTCGATCAGGTGGCAGCTGCCCTGGCACCACGTGGGGTATTCGTCGCACGGGTGCCGAATGCAGTCAGTCCCCTTGGTGGCCACATTCAGCACGGGGACTTCACTCATGAATCGGTCTTCACTGCCCGGAGCATCCGGCAGCTCGCTGCAGCATCGGGCTTTGGCTCGGTCACGGTGCTGTCTTGTCCGCCGGTGTCCCATGGCCTCGCGAGCACGGGCAGGGCGGTGCTATGGAAGTTGATTAGTGCATGCTACCGGCTCGCCCTTGCCGCCGAGACGGGCATACTGCGCGGGCATATCGTGACCCAGAATCTGATCTTCGTTGCCAGTAGATCTGAATGATGCCAGATGCAGAAAATGACTCGGTACCGCATAGCCATGAATCCTATCGCGCCCACCCTCGGCCAGCGCATCCCACTTCGCGGCCCGGCGCGGCTGCTCACCCGCTCGTATATCAACCTGAGTTACCAGCCCAGTGAATCACTGAGGAGGGTTACAACCAAATTTGGCGACCAATTCGATATCAATCTCTCAGTCTACCTGGAGTGGTGCCTGTGGGCCTTCGGCGCTTTCGAAGGGCACCTCGCGGAGCTGTTCACATATCTAGTACGGCCGGGTGATCGGTGCATAGATGTCGGCGCTAATGTTGGCGTGCATACGGTACGCCTGGCAAAACTGGTCGGCGACGAGGGCAGCGTCATCGCCGTGGAAGCGGATGAAGAGCAGGCCGGACGCGCGCGGAACAACATCGCTCTGAATGGCCTGGCCAACGTGCTTCTGGTTCAGGCTGCGGCCACGAGGCGTGGGGGTGAAAGCGTGATCCTCTATCGCCCGGACTCGTTGGACACGAACAAGGCGCGAGCCAGTGTGATGCCGCATCCACACCTGACGGGAACGGCTACAAGCGTGCCCACGGTCGCTATTGACGATGTCGTTAGCGACTCGGTCGCCTTTATGAAGATCGACGTAGAGGGTCATGAGGCGGCAGTTGTGGAGGGTGCCGCCCGAACAATTGATAAGTCATCACCCGCTATAATATTCGAGTATTGCCCGGGGTTCGTCCCGGATAATTCCGGAACCCCCATCGAGGCGCTTAGGGGGCGCGGATACCATCTATTCGACGTCCGCAATGTCCGTAATCGCCTTACCGGCCGCGGCAGCCTTGCGCTTCAACCTTTGCTTGGATTTCCGGATAGGGGCACGGACATACTGGCTGTCTGTGAGCCAGGGATCGCAAGGGTGAGGTCGCTCATACGCTAGCCAGCGCTGCTGGGCGTTCGTGATCTGGCGTGTTGTCCCAGAGGGTGCGAATCTATGAGAGTAAATATTGGGTGTGGAGCTACCCCAACAGATGGCTGGGTTAACTTCGATAATTCACCGAGCGTGCTCATGTCGAGGTGGCCGTTCCTCGTGTGGGCACTCTCGACGGCACGGGTTATGGGTGAGGAATCATGCAACCTTGCCAGAGTCGCAAGTCATAAGAACATCCGTTTCGCTAATGCGAGCAAACGGATCCCGCTGGCTACCGGCTCAGTAGATGCCGTCTACAGCTCACACATGATAGAGCATCTTGATCGCCGGCAGGCGAGGGCGTTCCTGGTGGAGACCAGGAGAATCCTGCGTCCAGGCGGCATAGTGCGCCTTGCCGCCCCTGACCTCGCGCGGCAAGTGGAGGACTACTTGGCTACCTCCGATGCCGATGCGTTCATCGCCGGAACTCACATGAGTCAGGGGCGGCCTGGCGGGCTGGTATCCCGTTTTAGGATGGCGCTGGTTGGCCCCCGGAATCATCTATGGATGTATGACGGCTCCTCGCTGGCCCGCTTGGTCCACGACACCGGCTTCGTCAATGCGCGTGTTATGCCAGCAGGGGTGACGGCGATAGCGGAGCCGGGGAGCCTAGATCTGGCGGAACGGGCGGAGCAGAGCGTCTACGTGGAAGCGAGGCGGTCAGAGGACGCCTGATCCTCACACACATCTGCCCATGCACTGCGCCCTGTGGTGGCGTCCGGAATCTGGGCAAATCGACAGGTGTGGTTCCGTCTTGGTCGTCTTGAAGGGGAAACCTACGCCTGTCGCCTCATTTACACCGAATCTTGGGCGCGGCCCTCTGTGTCGCGGCCCACCGGGCCACCGCGGACCGCATGGCCGGGCACAAGACGGCGGGTGGCTGCCCATAGCCTCGTCAGTGCGAGGAAGAAGGTGAGTGCAAAGCCGAGTGAACTGACGGCTGAGACGGCGGCCAGGGGATGGGCGGCCCTGGCGAGCAGCAGGGTGCCGGTGATCGTCACGATTGCGCCAGCCCCCTGCGCGATGCTCCCGAACCCAGGAAGCCCATGGGCGCGAAGGAGATCATCGGTCACCCGTGTCATGGCGGCGAAGATCCTGCCCAGCAGGAGGAGTTCTGCGGGGACTACCGCGGCGGAGTAACGCCTGCCATAGAGCAAGGGGATGCACCAGGGCAGGAGAGCCGCGAGCAGGGGTGCCGCCAAGGCCAGCAGACATGCCGCGCGTTTCAGGACCCGCGAGGTCGCCCCGGCTTTGGCCGGACCCGCTAGTGCGGCAACCGTGGGAAGTCCCACCATGCCGAACGATGCGATGAGAAAAGGTAGCGGGCTGGATGCTGTCGAGCTGACGGTGTAGAGCCCTACTGCGCTAGCTGGCACCAGCAACGCGAGTGTGAGTTGGTCGGAACTGTTGTTGAGCGTGAGTCCCGAATGGCTGGCGAGACTTCGCCGGCCGTAGGAGAGCATTGCGCGTCGCTCGCGTCGCGTCAGCGGGTCCTCCCACGGCGCCTTAGCCGCCTGGCGCAGCCAGGCGCAGGCGATAACCGCGCCGCACCATGCGGGGACCAGGTATGCGGCGACCGCGTCAGCTGGCGTCAGGCGCAATGACACGGCGCCCACAATCATCAAGACTGCGGGAGTAGCGCCAGAGATCACGCGTATGAGGTTGAACCGCCGGAAGTCAGCCATTCCCTGGGCGCAGGAGGCACCGTAGGCGACGAGTGTCATGGCTGCCGGCCATGTTGTGCTTTCGATCGTCAGCACGGGCGTGAGATGAAGCCGCACTCGCAGCCAGTACAGGAAGGCGGCGCTGACAGCTGTCATGGTGAGGACCTGGCGTATGGCGATGCGGCCGAGCCAGGTGACCAGCGCCGTTCGGCGATCCGGCCATCTGGCCAGGTGGTAAGAGCAGGACGACTGGAGGCCGTAGGTCCCGACGACGTGGATCAGTCCTGACCAGAGCATGACGACCGTAAGCTGACCCCGGCCTGCGGGGCCCAGTGCGCGGGCACTCACGACCCCGGACAGCAGGTAGCCACCCAGGATCACGAGATTTGCGGTGGTGGTTACGGCGGTGGGCCGCTGCAGTGATAGCGGGGCCCGCCGGGTCCGGGTTTGGAGGCGGGCCATCCGTCAAGCCCAATGCCGCGGGGCAGGCGCAGGGGCAGAGTCGCGTCCGGAAACCGCGGGCAATGCGGTAACCGCGCCCCCCCGGCCGGTGGACACCAGGGTGCTCATCCGCCCCCAGGCACCTCCCGCACACAGCCAGAACAGCGGCTGTATTAGCGGATCATCAAGTGCCTCGTGACCTTTTAGGAAAATAATCCCGAGGGCAAGAACCAGCACTACAAGCGAACAGCCAATGCCATCTAGTCGTCTGATAAAGCGGACTATAGGGGCGAGCACAGAAAAGAAGACTCCTGCGTAAAGGGCGGCTCCAACCAAGCCAAGCTCAAGCAGAGTCTTGCCGAGCCCGCCTTCGGCGGTTCTGAAAAACGTTCCATCAAGAAAGTATCCTGAGTACGTTCCATGGGTACTGGCAACGTCCAGTGATGTCGCGCCGAGGAGACTGATGCCCGCCGTCGACGTGCCCGTGCCCTGGCCTATCAGTGAACGCGGGGCGTCGGTCCCGAACAAGAGCCCCAGCCTATAGCCGAGAGGGCCTGTCGAAATCAGGAAGGACGGGGTCCGGCCAGCGCCGAGGAAGGATATGGTCACGATCAGCCCGGTGGCGACGAGGAGCAGCAGAACCCTGGAGCCGCCGCCCGGTCTCCTGTGCGCGGATGGGACGAGATTCCCGGCCTTGTGCAGAGAAGTCTGGCGGAGGATCAGCAGCGCGAGGGACCCAGCAAGAGCCACGTATATATCCGCGCGTCGCTCAGCGGCAACCAGTCCCCCGGCGATGAGTATGCCCGTTACTGCCAGGAAAACGCGTTTCAGCCTGAAAACGCGTTTCAGCCTGACGGTGGGGACGCTCGCCAGGGCAGTCCAGGCGAAGAAGGCGATCAGCAACTGCTCTGACGCTTGTTCGGCTGTCGCGAAGACAGACGGGGCGAGATAGATATTTCCCTCATTTGAGGTGTGAATCGCGACAGTAGGTGTGATTGGCTGAAGCAACGCAGGGGAGGACTGCTTCATCACAGCGCTGACGATAGCGCCAAGGCCGACCAAACCTCCTGCGATCACAGCTATCTGCAATGCGGTCACTGCGCGGTGATTGTCTGCCGCCAGATCGGCGCCGATATAGATCAGCGGCACGAAGAAGACATACGAAACAGAGCCAACGAGTGCCATTTCGAGTGGGACGTCATTGATGATTGTGTCACCGAGACAGAAGAGAGAGAGGAAGACCAGCAACAGGGGGAGGGATCGGGGAGCGATGCGGGCTCTGTTCCTAATTCTGGGAAGGAGGAAGATATATGCTATTCCCGTGAGTATGTATGTCGTGGTAAGGACGCCGCCAGAAAGCGATGCTGTCTTGCGGACGGCATCTACTGAGAGCGTGGCCAAGTAGAGGATGAGCACGAGGCGGGGCAGCAGCTTGCTCGAATGCCGAGAGCCTTGTGGCCCACCCTGCCGAGCCGCTATCGGAGATGAATCACCTGCGAAGCTGGCCGGGGGGGACGCGCTTACCAGATGCTCTGGAACGGGACGTGCTGATGGCCACGTAGACTTCAAATCTCCTCCGGTTCACGTCCCCGCCGGGATTGACCGGCGTGCGGGAAGACATCTAGCGGAGAGTTATTACCTGGTATTTTGGTGACTGTCAGCACCGCCTTCTCGAAACCTGCCACAGTGCGGTCAAGGCTGTGGTGAGCAGCATGTTGGCGCACCATGTCACGAGTTCGGGGATCAGCGACCCTCGCAAGGGCACGACTCAATGCCCCAGCGAGAGCTGGCACGTCACCGCACGCATATATCTCGCCCAAGCCGCAGACCAGATCGGGGGCGGCACCCACCTGGTCGGAGACGACGGGCAGCGCTCCGGCAGCCATCGCCTCATTGACGACCAGTCCCCATGTCTCGGCCTCGCTGGGAAGTACGAGAACATCGGCGGCATGGTAGTAGGACGGGATCTCCTCCTGATTGATGAACCCAGTGACAGCGCCTTGACCTGGTGCCAGGGAGGCCCTGACCTGGTCGGCTAGCGGACCGTCCCCCACGAAGAGGACGGTGACTTCGCAAGGCAAGAGCCTTATCGCCGCGGCGAGGTCTAGAGGTCGTTTGCGCCGGCACAATTTGCCGCAGAATATGACTACCTTCCTGGAGTCCGGGAGCCCCCAGCGTGCGAGAACCTCACGCCTGCCACACTCGGGTGCTCGGGCGAACCGCTCGTCATCCACTGAGTTGGGTGCGAAAGTAATATTGCGAGCCCCGTACCTCTGGCAGAATTGCTCGTTCAGCTGACCGACAGTAAGACAAGCGGCACTCCCGGAGACCACCGTGCGCACGACGGCGTTTCGCAGACTGCGGCGGATTCCCCCTGACCTGCCCTCAGCATGCGAAGCACAGCGGAGAATGTAAGGTATCCCCCGCGAGCGGCATATTGCTATTGTTAGCAGCATCCATGCGTTGTCGTAGCCCTGGGTGATGACCGCATCATGAGAGGAGATCCAGTGGCGGAGCTTCTGCAGCCGGCCCAGTTTCGTGCCTGGACTCGCGATATTGCTTATGAAATTGTGGGTGTAGCCGGATAGCAAATCGATATTCCAGGCGATGGGAACGCCAAATTCGGAGTCTACTTCCGGCCGGTGGCCGAGATCAGAAAGGTAGAGGACGTCGAGGTCCATGACGCCCCGGCTGGCGAGGCGCTGGTATAGGGGGACATAGTACTGGATTGGATGCAGGGCGAGAATGCCAATTCTGGGGAGCATTGGCTGTATTCCGTGCTGCCGTGAGGATGGAGGTGAAAAGGTATTCGGTGCCGCATTCACCTTCCCGTCCGGCGTCATGAGGGCGAACCTAGCAGCCAGTCGAAATAGGCCACGGGATCGAACGGCCCAGGGTCCGGTGTCATATCCGTCGTGAGGGCGAGCTTGGCTGCCTGCCCCAACGAGGCCGCATCGCCGACCGCATAGCCACATAGCGCGGGACCAGCAATTTCCCTGTTCTGTGCGGTGTCACGGGCGATCACCGGATGCCCGCTGGCACGCGCCTCGGCCAGCGGATAGCCAAAGGACTCCAAGCCTGGGGGGAAATAGATGACCCGGTTGCGCCCCCACAATTGCCGGAGCTCATGGTGGTCAAGCCGCCCCACCAGATCCACTCTCGGATGATCTGCGACGTGCGTGGGCACCTCCGACCGGTTCGCCGTCACACGCAGCCGGGTCTCCGGGTCCCCGGACTCATCCAGTGCGTTGAGCAGCTCTATCAGGTGCCGGTCCATCTGCTTGTAGGAAGCGAAAACCACCGGACACAGGATGTTGGGCTCACGCGGCAGGCCCGGGATGGAGTCGGGGGAGACTGGATGCGGGCGTACCGCGACCCGGGCGTGCAGGCTCGGCATCACCCGCACGATGCGCTCCGCCATCGCGGTAGACGGGGCCACGAGGACATGCGAGCGGTGGCAGGCCAGCCGGACCAGAGGTGTCCTCTGGCGCAGATACGCGCGGAGCGATGGTTCCAGGGACGCCTCCTCGCGATCGGTGAGGAAGTTCAGGGCGTTGCCCAGCAGCGTCCATCGGTCGTCGCCGGCGGTGACGAAGCCGACGTTGTTGAGTGCCACGTGCCTGCCGTGCGCGCGCCCGGCAAGCTCGCGCCGGACGAGCCAGGCCGGGGTGAACCGGCGCCCCGTGCCCAGGACCCTCACGTCCGTCCGGCCGGCCCGGGCCAGGTAACGGTCCAGTTCCACCTTGAACCGGGCGGCGCCTCCGGTCACAGCACCGGCGGCGTCGACGACCACCGGGTATGTCATGCCTTCCCCCCAGCGTCCGCGTGCCACGAGTAAGTGGGAGGGCCATAGGCCACCCTCCGGCAGGACGACTGCCGAAGGGTGACAGTGAGGCTGGCTGGCGGGTCAGTCATGGCCGTTGCTCCCATCTGCCGCAGCCTGGATCGTTGCCCGCATCGCGGCGAGCATGGTCTCGGTCGGCAATGCCGGCCCGCCGCAGACAGCGTGGTGAAAGGCTGCGGCGGCGGCCCCGTGCCCCTTGTCCTGGTGTCCCTTCCACAGAGTCCGGCCGTCCGCTTCGGCGCGGCGGAAGTCGTCGATGACCACCCGGTGTGAGCCGGCGTGCACCTCGACCCACTCCTTACCGGCTACAGGCACGGCGCTCCCGTAGCAGATCGCGGCGAGCGAACCGTCCGCGAATCGCAGCCCCACCACCACGTCCTCGCCCGGCAGTGCGCCTGGGCCGCCGCCACAGATCCCCGTGACGTCCTCGATAGCGGCGCCGACGAGTGCCTGCGCGGTGTCCACGAAATGGCACACCTCACCCAGCAGCCGTCCACCTTGGCGGCGGTCGCGGTACCAGTGCCGGCCCGGGACCTGCCCTGCAGCGACTCGGTAGACCACGAGCTTCGGCGGTGCTGCCTCGGCTAGCACCGCCAGTGCCGCCCGCACCGCAGGCGACCAGCGCCGATTGAAGCCGATCGCCAGCTCACGTCCCGACGCCCGCCAGGCCTTCTCGATTGCATCGAGTCCGGCGCTGGTCAGTGCGAGCGGCTTCTCGCACCACACGTGCTGCCCGGCGGCTAGCGCTCGCGTTACCAGATCTTCGTGGCTGTCGTGGGGTGTGGCCACAACCAGGACCTCGACGCCCGGGTCGCTGATGACCGCCTCCGGGCCACCGGCAGCCTTCTCGAAGCCGTGCCGCTCTGCCACCCGGCGCGCTGACAGGCCGCTGGCCGACGTAACAGCCACGAACCGGTCGAAGCCCGCAGACCGGAAGGCAGGCAGCAAAATCGCGGTGGAGAAGGCGCCGGCACCGACCCAGCCGACCCCTGGTGACGCGCTGGCCGCCGGGGACGATCGCAGCCGGATGGAATCCTCCGTGGTGGATGCCGCTGCGTAGCTCAGCCGGACCGCCAAGCAGGATCCTGCTTGCTCCTCGATGACCCGGTAGGCTGCCACCGCCTCGCTGATGTCGAAAGAGTGCGTGACCAGATCAGCGACCTGGAGCCGGTCGGCGGCAAGCAGGTCGAGCACAGCTTCCAGGTTGCGCCCCTCGGTCCAGCGAACCTGGCCCGGCGGGTAGTCCACCCCCCACCCCTCGTAGGGGAGTTCGTACCGGCCGGGCCCGTAGGAGCGCGCGAAGCGCAGCGAGATCTCGCGCTCATAAAAAGGAGTGCGGTGCAGGTCCAAGCCAGTGTCACCGACGACCACGACGTTGGCCCGGTCCCGGCACAGTGCCGGTGCCCGCAGCATCGGCCAGGACGACCGGGTCGCCGCGCACACGAGCACCGCGTCCGCTCCGCGCCCGCGTGACCAGGTGAGCAGGCGATCAGTTGTCTCCTCCCCGCACTCGTCCAGCGCGAGCACGCCGGAGGCAGAGGCTGCCTGACGAGGAAGAGTGGCTGGGTCGATACCTGCCACGTCGCAACCGGCGGCCATGGCCAGCCGGGCGGCGAGTTGGCCGATGAGCCCGAGGCCGACTACCACCACCTTGCCACCGGGGCCGGTCTCGGCCAGGCGCAGGGCATGCATGGCGATGGCGCCGACCGTTGCGAAGGCCGCGTCCTGGGCTGGTACCCCCACGGGAACGGGGGTGCAAAGCAGGCCAGGTACTGCCTGGTAATCCGCGTGATTGGCCTTGCCCGCTCCGCCAGTCGCCACTAGCTGGCCCACTCGCACGCTGGTGACCACTGCCCCGGCCTCGACCACGACGCCAGCGGCCGAGTAACCCAGCGGCACGTCCTCGGCGAGGCGGTTACGGACCATCTGGACTGTCGTGGCCAGCCCCTCGGTCCGCGCCTTGTGCACCACCTGCCGCACCAGGTCCGGACGGGTCCGTGCCTTAGCCAGCAGGCTTGACCGGGCCAGTTCGGTCACCGCCCGTTCGGTACCAGGCGATATAACCGACGCCACGGTGCGGACGAGCACTTCGGTGGGCCCGGCGACCGGGCGGGGCACCTCGAGCACCTCGACCGGTCCGCCTGCGGCCGGCTGCACGATCTGTTTCATGCTGGCAGCCCCCTGCCGGATGTCGAAGAGGAACGGCTGGCGCGGCGCCACCAGGTGGTAAGCCGGACCGGGAGTGCGGTGTTCATCAGGCAGGCCAGCATCGGGGCTGGTGTGGTGCGGCCAAACCCGATGGCGACCGGCTGGGATTCCACGGCAAGCGCCGCCTGTGCGGTGCTGTCGACAGTCACCTCGAACATGCCGGCCGGCGCCGTGACCAGGGCTGTGGCATCGATCAGCCGTACGGCGGAGGCAGGGGCGAGGTGCCACCGCACCGCGACCGTATGCAGGCCGCGCCCACTGACCACGTCCTCCACCCGCAGCCCTGTCCGGGTCAGCAACCAGCGGCGGTGGTGTACTGGGCTGCCGCGAAGCCGCCGGAACCCGTCGTGCGTGGCGGCCAGCGTGATGCCGTCGGCGTCGGCGTGGGCCGTCACGTTGTGGACCCGTGCCCGCGTGGCGGCCCGGAATGCCCCCCACACTTCGGTGGAACTGGCCCCGTCCACCTCGACGGTGTTGTGCGCGGCGGTGGATCGTTCGTAGTCGCGGACCGCACCGGGCGCGTATGTTGATGTGCCAGTGTCTACGAGCAGCGGCGCCCCGTCGACATGAACCAGGCAGGCAAGAGTGTCCGCATGCGCGTGCGCGGGTAGTTCGTCCGGGCACGGTGGGCCGACATCGGCGAGCAGGTGCCAGCTGCCTGCGGTCGCCGCCACCAGGCCGGTGTCGGGCAGAGCCTGCAGCGGCGCGAACGGTGTGGGCTGGGGTTCCAGCAAGGCCAGCATCGCTGGCTCCACGGGGTAGCCGTCGTTCAGCATCGGCACCTGTCCGGCGGGGGCGAGCACGACGCCTAGCCAGCGCCGCATGCGGGCGATAGCCGCGGTGAGCGCGGGCATAGCTTCGTGACGGGCTGCCCGGAGCAGGTCTGCTATATCCGCCAGATCCGCGAGCACCTGGCAGTGGTAGGCGGGCGCTCGCTCGTAATGGCCGCCATCGGGCAGCACCTGGACTGCCAGCTGGCTGGTCAGCTGACCGAGGGCCTGGGTCAGTAGCCGGCGGTCGGAGAAGAACACGGCCAGCCCGACGAGGGCTTTGATGCCTTTCAGGAGGTGGTTCCCGCCTACGTCGGATTCCAGATGCCGCCGCAAGAACCCCACATGGGCGGCGAGTTCGGTGACGAAGCCGGTCTCGATGTCACTGCCAGCCACGAGGCCGTCGTGCAGCCCGCACCACGACCAGGCGCGCGCCGCGGCCGGGTAAGGGAGCCACGCGTCGCTACCGCCAAAGATGGTCGCCGTCCGCCAGGACCGCCACAGTCGTGCGAACGCGGCCCGGGCCGACACCGGATCCGGGTCCGCCGCCAGCCCCCAGGCCCAATCCCAGTAGTGCAGGTGGTGACGCCACAGGGCTGGCGCGCCGGTCTGCCGCCAGTCCGGTGGGTCGCCGAGTTCTCTCGGCATCCCGAGCAGGACCAGTCTGCCCGCGGACAGGTCGGCCAGCCGCGGCCAGCGCTCAGGAGCCTGCGCGTCGAGCGGAGCGAAGCCGGGTGGCCAGCCCACCGCGGTCGCCGGGTCCGGGCCGCCCAGCAGGCGGCGTCCCGCATTTGGCCAGCGGCGCAGCGCGGCGGCCTGCGTACGCAGCCTGATCCGGTGCCCCACCTGGCTGGGCTGCAGGTGGGCGGCGGTCCGGACCAGCAGACCGAGGTCACTCCCGCTCACGAGGCCAGTCCCAGCATGCGGGCCTCAGCGCGGATTCCGTCGTCGAAGGAGCGCGGGGCATAATCGAGGTCGCGGACCGCCGCGTCGATGGCGAACGCCTTGTCCTCGGCCAGACGCTGGAACTGCTCCGCCCGGAGCCGAGGACACTGGCTGAGCCGTTCATATCCACGGGCGAGGACGACAACAGGCGCCAGTGGCACCGGTACGAAACGGGTGCGGCTGGCGGTGGCGCGGGCCGCGGCGCGCAGGAGTTCCGCGAAGGTCAGCGGCTCCGGTCCCGCCACGTCGTAGCTGGCGCCAGCAGTTGCGGGCCGCTCCACGGAGGTCAGAACCGCGCCGGCGGCGTCGGCCACGTGAACGGGCTGCTGCAGATGATGACCACCCCCGGGCACGGGCAGCAGCGGCGTGCGGGGCAGCACCAGCAGTAGCCGGGAGAGGTTCCGGTCTCCCGGGGCGCCGTAGATCATCGTCGGCCGCAGGATCGTCCAGGCCAGCCCGGAAGAGCGAATGTGCTGCTCCGCCGTGAGCCGTACGGGCTTGCTGGGCGCGGGCAGCGTGGTCATCACCGCCGTGGTGGAGACGAAGACGCCGCGCGGGATGCCCGCCTCCTCGGCAGCCGCGACGATGGCAGGCCCATGCCCGAAGCCGAGCGAGGCGAGGTTGACCAGCGCGTCGCAGCCAGCCTCAGCGAACGCTTCGTCCAGTTGACGGCCGTCATCGAGGTCGCCCATGATCGGCTGTGCGCCGCGCGATGCCACCAGCCGGGCTGCGCTGGCGCTGCGGGCGAGCGCCAGCGTCTCGTGCCCCCGCCGGGCTGCTTCGGCCAGCACGTACCCGCCCAGGAAGCCGCTGCCGCCGGTGACCAGCAACCTCATCTCCGGCCCCCCGGTGAGTCGAGGATCTTGCGGTACTCCCGTGCGAGCGGCACGCGGTCGAAGTACTGCTCGACGTAGCCGCGGCCCTGGCGCCCCATCATCAGGCGCCGCTCCGGGTCAGCCGCTAGCAGGCGGATCGCGTCGGCCAGCGCGGCGCTGTCCTCAGGCGGCACGACTACACCGCCTGCCCCCCGCAGGATCTGCGCGGCCTCGCCCTTGACCGCACCGATGACGGCCCGGCCGGCGGCGAGGTACTCGAACATCTTCGACGGGATGAAGGTTGAAAAGAGCGGCAGGTCCCGCAGGATGACCAGGCAGATGTCTGCGGCTGCGAGCAAATGCGGCACATCGTGGGCGGGCACCCCAGGCAGGAAGGTGACGTTCCGCAGCGCCAGTTCGCGTGCCCGCCGGCGCAGCCGGGGCTTGTCCGCGCCCTCACCGACGAAGGCGAGATGCACAGCCTCACCCGCCAGGCGCGCCGCGGAATCGGCGATGAATGGCAGACCCTGACAGATACCGTGGGTGCCCGCGTACAGTACCAGGCAGTCACTGCCCCTAGCGCCCAGGCGCTCCCGCACCAGGGGGCTGGCCGCCATCCCGGGAACGAACTGGTCGAGCCTGACCCCGTTGTGGATCGTGTGAACCTTGTCGGCTGGCACGCCCCGGCCGATCAGATTGGCCCGGAAACCCTCGCTCACCACCACGACCGCGTCCGCGGCCGCGTACGCGGCGAGTTCGAGCCGTTCCAGCACGCCGATCAGCCAGCGATTGGTCAGCACCCCTAGCTGGGCGAAGACACCAGGCCACAGATCCCGCACCTCGACGATGAACCGGGCCCGCTTGAGCCGGGCAAGCAGCCAGGCAGCACCGATGGAGAAGAACGTGGGCGAGGAGACCACGACCGTATCGGCCGGGCCAGCGCAGCGCGCACCAAGCAGCACGCTGGAGAGCATGAAGCTGACATGCCCGATGGTCCGGCGGGCCACCCCCTCGTTGGGCGTGGTGTAGAGCCACGTGCGGACAACCCGGTATCCGTCCGCGCGCTCCATGCGCCGGATCGCGCGGCGGTAGGCCGGCGGTTTCACGCCGGTCGGGTGGTTCGGCATGCCGGTGAGGACCGTGACCGTGTCCCCGTCGGCGGCCCAGGTCTCGGACAGGGCGGACAGGCGGGCCTGGGGCGCCCCGATCTCAGGCGGGAAATAGTGGGTGACGATCAGGATGCGCATCCTAAGCTGATCTCCGGCTGGGTAATGGTGTGCCCGAGCAGCGCGGGTGAGCGCAGATAGAGCGCGAGTACGCTGACCGCGGCGGCGTCGGCAAGGGCGCGCAGCGCGGGGTCGCCGGTGAGGCTGGCCGCCCCGAGCAGGCAGAGCAGGAGTGTTGTGGCGCTGGTCACCACCGTCACCCGCTGGTGCGACCAACCTGCTCCGGCCCAGTGCTGATAGACATGTGCGTGATGGTTGCACCAGCTCTGGCCGGCCAGGATGCGCCGTAGCAGCGTCCATGAGGTGTCGGCGAGATAGAGCGCGAGCGGGGCCAGCGCGGCCTCATCCGGGACTCCCCTGGATGCGGCGATCATCGCCAGCACAGCCAGCGCCGCGCCCAGCACGTAACTGCCGACATCCCCGAGGAAGACACGCGCCCGGAAGGCGTTCCACGGCAGGAAGGCGAGCGCGCCGGTGGCGAGCGCCGCACCAGCCGCGATGAGGAACGTGTCCGGGCGCCATACCCCGAGCAAGGCGTACGCCGCACCGCCGATCAGGGCATGGACTGCCGAAATGCCGTTCACGCCATCCATGAAGTTGAACGCGTTCACGAATCCGGTGAGCCCCACCGCCGCGATGACCGCGAGCACGGCCAAGGGCACGGCCGTCATCCTCAGCGGGCTGAGGATCAGGCCAGCGATGGTGATGGCGACCAAGCTCTGCAGGGCCAGGCGCCGGGGGATGGAGAGCCCGCGCAGATCCTCGGTGAAGCCGATTGCGGCGAAACCCGCGACTGCGACTGCGAACACGACAGCGAGCGCGTTGTGGATGATCGCTGCTGCCGCCAGCAGCCCAACGGCGATCGGGGCGCCGCCCCCCCTCGGCGTTGGAGTGGTGTGTGATGACCGCGGTCCAGGCATGTCGATGACNNCCGCCCCCCGCCGCAGCAGTGCTATGGCCACCGGCTCGGTGATGGCGACGGCCGCGCCGCACGACACGGCGGCGAGCACGATTGTCAAGCTCCCCGACATATTGCCCCCGGTGTACGTAGTCGGTGGGTCAGACGGCGGTGGTTCGCCCAGGACTGGACGCGGTGGTGGGTGAGTCACCGTTCGGGTGGGCAGCCGCGGTGGTGAGGGGGGGGACGGCCGCGTACGGCTTGTACCCGTACCCGTACCCGTAGGCGTAGGCGCTCTGCTTGGTGACCTCGTTCAGGACCGAGCCCACGACCGTGGCGTTTGCCTGGGCGAGTTTCTCCGCGGCACGATGCAGGTCCCCCCGTCTGGTGTGACCGGCTGCCACGACCAGCAGCGTGGCGTCCGCCTCCTTCGACAGCACAGTCGCGTCGGTGACGGGAAGCATGGGCGGACTGTCGATGATCACCAAGTCGAACCGCTCGCTCAGGTCGGCGAACACGCCCCGCGCCGCCGCCCCACTGAGCAGTTCGGCCGGGTTCGCAGGCAGGTGCCCGGCGGGAAGCACCCACAAGTTGTGGTCATCGTCCACCGGCTGAAGCACGTTGCGCAGGGGTTGTTGCCCTAGCAGCACGGTCGTCAAACCGGCCTGCTCATCCATTCCGAAGAACTGGCCGAGCCGCGGTCGCCGCAGATCGCAGGAGACGAGCGCCACCCGTTCGCCTGCCTGAGCGAAAACCACGCCGAGGTTGGCCACCGTCGACGTCTTGCCCTCCGTGGCGGCTGGGCTGCTCACGAGCAGGACCTTTAGCGCTTGCTCGTGCCGGGCGAACTGGAGGGACGTGCGCAGGGACCGATAGGCCTCAGCCGCCGGCGAGGTCGGCTGGGAGAGCGACACCACGAGCGCCTGGTCGCGTCGCCGCCACGCCGTCACCGCCGGGACAAGACCCAGTACCGGGGCGCCGCCCCAATGCTCGACCGCCTCTTTGGAGGACAGCGCCTCATCGACATTGTTCCGCAGGAAAGCCGCTGCCAGTCCGGCGATCAGCCCAGCTAGCAGGCCGAACATGGTGTCCTGAACAGGTCTGGGCGAACTTGGCGAAACCGGAGTCTGGGCTGGGGTGACCAGTTCGATCCCTCCCGTGGCGGCCACGCCGTTGACCTGAATCTGGGCGAGCTGTTCCTTGAGCACGGCCTGCTGGTTCAGGAGCGCCGCGACCTGAGATGCGGAACTCGGGTGGTTACGGAGTGATTTGAGCTGATGGGAGATGGAGGAGATCTGGGTTCGCAGCTCCGCTTCGCCTGCGGTGAGATTCCTGAAGGCGAGGTCCCGCTGATGGCTGATGAACGCATTGGCGTAGGCATTGGCGACGCGCGCCGCGCGGGCCGGGCTGCCACTGGTGGAGGAGATCGCGATTTCGTTCGTGGATGCGACCTGCGCGGCGGACACGGGCGGCCAGCTCCCCAGTTCGTGCCGCACGGCATTCGCGACCGGGGCGCTGGTGACCAGTTGTACTGCGGTCTGCACGTCCGTCGGTGTTACCGGTTGCGGTGCCGCACCGGGGGCTGACGGTCCGGTGGAAGATTG
Organism: Actinomycetota bacterium; assembly: GCA_003541285.1. Lineage (GTDB taxonomy): Bacteria > Actinomycetota > Actinomycetes > Streptosporangiales > Streptosporangiaceae > UBA9676. Next base: position 4,844 of record DPMS01000618.1, on the reverse strand, counting down.
CAGGAGGACCTGAGCCGTCGCCGTGTACTGCTTGGTCGCGGTGAACGACCAGGCAAGGCTGATCCCGAGGCCCAGCAGCGTGGGTGCGACTATCCACCATCTGCGGCGGCGCAGGATCAGCAGGTAAGAGCGCAGAGTGGGCTCGGCACCAAGCTCAGTCGCCATGCGATTTCTCCAGTCATTGATGGTCATCGACTGTGCTGCCGGTTCGACCCTGATGAGGAAGCGTGCGCGCGGACGACCGCCCGCTCCGCCATACGGGATATCCTGCAAGCCATGGTCAGGGAATAGTCGACCGGGGCCGCAGATGGCTGACGCTGGCACACGAATCGGGAGTATACCCAGAGCGCTCACGATGATAGCTCCCAGGGTTCCGCGAAAGCCGTTCGCTAACTCCTCTGACGCACTTTCCTGGTTAAACAGGGATATTCCATTCTGGACGATACGGACGTTTCTGGTATAAGTACGAGTTGATCCTTGCTGCCGAGGTGATTTCCTGTGACCAAGATCTTGGTACTGTGCACAGCCAATGTCTGCCGGTCGGTGATGGCGGCCGCACTCCTCGACCGTCGCCTGACCGCGCTCGGGGTGGCGGCATCCGTGCGGTCGGCGGGCATCCTCCGTCCGAATCACCCGGTATCGCCCGAGGTGGCATCGGTGCTGGCCCGCTCCGGACTGGACGTCAGTTCCCACCGGAGCCGCGTCGTGAGCGTGGAAGACCTGGTCGCGTCCGACCTTGTGCTCGGTATGGCCCGGGAGCACGTCCGGCACGCCGTTGCAGTCGTTCCCGGCGTCTGGCCGCGGGCGTTCACGCTGAAGGAGTTCGTCCGCAGAGGCGGGGCGGTCGGCTGCCGGGCGCCAGCCGAGCCCGTTGCCGCCTGGCTTTCCCGGATCCACCACGGGAGGAGCAGATCAGCGCTTCTGGGTGAATCTCTGGACGATGACGTGCCAGATCCGGCAGGGGCAGAAATTCAGGCGTATATCGCAACAGAATTCAATCTCGGCCAGCTGACGACCAGGCTGGTTCAACTGTGCTGGGGGTTGCCGGTCCAGCCACTTGCCTGCTCCCTCACCATTTCGGTGGAGGACCGGGCGCGGTAGGCGGGGAATCAACGGGCACAGAGCCACACGGGGAGCTGGCTATCGAGCCCCCAGCCGTTGTTCTTTGGAGTCCTGGGTACGTTAGCTTCGATAACCGGGTAGAGGATGGTCGTAATCGCAGCTCGCTGGAGGGGAGGGCCGCTGTGGATCTGCGGGCCTTCGTCTGGCCCGCAAAATCACGGGGAGCTGGTCAACTCACGGGTACTGGTGCTACCGGGGCCGGTCCACGACAATCCCCCGGCGCGGCGGTGGCTCCCGGCTAACGGTCCGGCTGGCGGCCGGATCCGCCAGAGCCGTGCCGTCGTGAGTCGCAGATGCTGGCCGCGGGATGGCGCCGCCATCAACAGACAAGGGGGAAAAGGATGTCCGATGCTCACAGGCCGCACGACCCGGTGGCGGGCCAGGGATCCACCGGACCCGGACCGGACCGGAAGCAAAAGAAGAGGCGGCGCAGACGGCGTGTCGCTCTGTGGTCCTTCGCCTCACTGCTCGCTCTTGCCGGTCTCACCGTCGCGGCAGGATACGCGGTCGTCAACCACCTAGCGGGCAGTATCGCCCGCATTCACGTGGCGCGGCTGGAAGCAGCAGGCAAGCCGGCTGGGGGGCCAGCCGGGCAGGCCATGAATGTCCTGATCACTGGCCAGGAACAAGCGCCGGGAAGCATGGGACGTCCCAGCGGCCTCATCATGATTCTGCACATCAACGCCGACCAGCAGGCAGGCGGCGCGGTCTCGATCCATCCGCTCGCGATGGTCCAGGTGCCCGGTCACGGCCGGACGGAGCTCCAGAACGCGCTCGTGTTCGGCGGGCCGTCCCTGCTCGTCCAGACGGTCGAGCAGCTGACCAGCGTCACCCTCGACCACTACGCGCGGATCGACCTGCCGCACGTCGCGAATGTGGTCGATGCAATCGGCGGCGTGGACATCCAGACACCGAGCGGCACCGTGCACTTCGACGGCGCAGGGGCGCTCTCGTACGCCCGGGACCCCTCCCTGGATGAGGAAGGGAGAGTGCTGCGCCAGTCGAGCCTGATCCGCGCGGTCATGCGCAAGATCGCCCGCCAGCATCTGCTCACCAATCCGGCGACCATGTTCGGTGTGCTCAACGCACTCACCAGCATGCTGACCGTGGACAGCAACTTCACCACCTCCGAACTACTGGCACTGGCGAAGGCGCTCGGAGGGCTGAGCAGCAGTGCGGGGACGTTCGTGAGCGCGCCGTACAGCACGGTAGGCGGCCAGATCGTCCTCGACCCGGGTATCAGCCGGCAGCTCTGGGCGGCCATCAGGCAGGACTCGCTGGCGGCCTTCGCGCAGAAGTACCCGTCCACGGTGACTCCTGAGGTAGTCCCCTGACCTCCACTCCTGCCAGCGGGATCCGGCGGTTCGCCGCCGGGTCCCGCTGCGCTTACGCGCCGCTGACCGCGACCACGCCGCTCATGGTGCCGATCAGCACGAGCCGCCCCGACAGCGACGGCGAGGCAAAATGGGGCAGCGGCGAGCCCAGGGCGATCTGGTGGCGGACGTGCCCGGTGGCCATATCGAGCTGGTACAAGGTGCCCGCGCCCCAGTCGGTGACCCAGACGGCGCCCCCGCCAAGGACGGGTGAACCCGCAGCCGTGGGTGGCCCTCGCCACAGCACGTGAATCCTCCGGCCGGCCGTGTCCACGGCCGCCGTCCCGCCGTCCCCGCACGGGATATACGCGACCGTGCCACGCACGGACGGCCCGCCGTATGCCTGGCACACCTGCGCGGCTGCCGCCTGCCCGGCGACCCCGCCCAGCCGCGAGCCGTCCAGCAGGTAGCCGGTGCCCCGCTTGCCGGCGGCCAGGATCAGCCCACTGGGCAGCACCGCCGGGGACATCGATCCCAGGTCAAGATCAGCCGCGTTGTCCGCAGCCCATACGGCCGGAGCGAAAATGCCGGCCCGGTGCAGGTCCGCGGAGAGTGCGGTGACGGAGTCGCTGCCGTCGAACGGCGCCTGGGTGGCCGCGCCGTTACCGATGCTGACATAGATGGTGCCGCCCGGTCCCACGACCGGTCCCCCCGTTGCCCAGATGCCACCCCCCCGCGCCGTGGGCACCAGGTAGGAGACCAGCGGGCCACTGCCCGAAGCGGGCGCGCCGACGACCGAGCCCCGGTACTGCCCGCAATCCCCGTCCAATCCCCCGAACGCTACATAAACGCGGCCGCCTGCCAATGCCAGCGCGGCCCGTTGCTGGTCGAACCTGGGCTGGCCGTCGGGGGTGGGGATGTCGCGCATGAAGCGGACGCGGCCGCTGGTGATGGAGACCCCGGCCAGCATGTGGCGGTAGCCGGCCGTCTCGGCGACCGCGTACACCAGGCCGGTCGCCGGGCTGTAGACGGGGGTGCCGGTGATGCCGAGCGGGTCGATGTCGCCGCACGGCAGGCTCGACAGCGGCACCGGCGTGCCCAGGTGGGCGCGCCAGCGCACAGCCCCGGTCGTGCGGTCCAGCCCGTAGACCGAGTCGCCCTCAGTCGCCACGATGACCAGCCCGCCGATGGCGAGCGGCTGGCCGTAGACCGCCCCGTCAAGCCGGCGGGTCCAGGCGATGGACAGGGGCCCCGCCGGTAGTGTGGCCGCCGCATACCCGCTCCGGGCGGGGTCGTGATGGTAGACGGGCCAGTCCCAGGCGCCGGTGGTGGCCGGGGTGTACCGCGCCGTTCCCGCCGCCGTGGAGGATCGCGCCGTTCCCGGCGCGGGCGTGGCTACGGTTCCCGGGGTGGCCGTGCCCGCGCAACCTGCAACCGCGATCGCCAGCACGAGAACCCTCAGCGGTGACAGGCGCATAGCAGCCAGTCTGCCTGGCGAGGCCATCAAGGCGGCGGCCGCCGGCCGTGGGCGGCCGGTTCGCCAGCCCGGCCGTGCCGCGCGGCAGGGCTTGAGGACGGTGTTGCCGGACCCGCAGCGTAGCCAGGTGTGAATGGGCCGTAACATCCATTTATGCAGGTCACAAGCCATGGGCATAGCCTGGTGGCTGGTGGGGAAAGAGGCATGTCGGGGACACGGGGAGAACCCCGAGGGAAAATGGAGGCAGGCGAGGTGGGTATGGAGGTCGGCTCTTTTGTCGCGCTGGGGGACAGTTTCACGGAAGGGCTGGACGACCCGCGCGCCGACCAGAGCGGATATCGGGGCTGGGCGGACCGTTTCGCCGAGATGCTGGCCACACACCGGCCCGGGTTGCGGTACGCCAACCTCGCGGTCCGCGGCAAAGTGCTGCGCGAGGTGGCGGAGGAGCAGGTGCCACAGGCCATCGCCATGGCACCGGACCTGGTGAGCCTGGCCGCCGGCGGTAATGACATGCTCCGGCCGCGGGCCGATCCGGACACGCTCGCGGAAGCCTTCGACGAGGTAGTCCGCACCCTGCTGATGGCTGGCTGCCCGGTGCTGATGTTCACCGGGTTCGATCCCCGGTTTCCGGTGCTCCGGCTGATCCGCGGCAAGGTGGCGGCCTTCAACATGCACCTGCGGGCGATCGCCGACCGTCACCAGTGCTACGTCGTGGACCTGTGGTCGATGAACGTGCTGCGCGATCCGCGCGCGTGGAGCGCCGACCGGCTGCACCTGACGCCGGACGCGCACCGGCGGGTGGCGTTGCGTGCCTGCGAGGTGATCGGGGCGCCGGTCGCCGCGGACTGGCGGGAACCATGGCCATCGGTCGAGGGGCTTGCTTCCTCTCAGGCCCGGGCCTGGCTGGGGGCGCGCCGGATGGACCTGCGCTG
>DPMS01000613.1 GCA_003541285.1 Actinomycetota bacterium | reverse complement strand
GCTGGATCCGTGCTGACCCCTTTGGGTCGCCGGCAGGGCGGTCATCATGATCTGGTCCACGCTGGCTGCGCGGTGGCGATCGCGGTCCCCGTGGTGCCGCCATGGGGGGTGTTGCCCGACAGCGCCCAGGTGGGTAAGCACTGCGGCGCCATCGCCGGCCACGGGGCGTTGCCGGTGCCAAGCAGCAACGCACCAGGGCTTCGGCAGCGACCCCGCGCTTCGCGCCGGCCAGCCCTGGGTGGTGGCACACCCTCGAAGATGGGTGGCAGCCGGCTGTCGCCTGCGAGCCCGCGTCCATAGTGTCACTGGCCATGGACCTCAGGGAGAAGTTCTCGCGCCGGCCCCGGTTGTGGCTCTATTCCGTGCTGCTTGTGCTGGTGGTCGGCCTGGGCGTGTCGCTGCTGGCATGGGTCCGCTTGTCCGGAGGAAGCGTGAACCGCAGCGGCTACATCACCATCTCCGGTGGCGTCAAGCTGGCCTACGACCTGACCCTGCCGGCCGCGTCCGACCGGTTCCCGGTGGCCCTGGAATACGACCACTACACCGTGGGGTCCGACAACGGAGCCAGCCAAGCCGGGAGCGACGCCGGGGATCTGCTGGCCGCTGGTTTCGCGGTGCTGGGTGTCAACCAGCCGGGCAGCGGCTGCTCCGGCGGGGTGACCAACATTATGAATGTGAACGAGTGGGGCCGGGCGGGGGCGCAGGTGGTCGAGTGGGCGGCCCGCCAGCCGTGGAGCACGGGCCATGTCGGGATGTTCGGCTCGTCGTGGACCGGCGTCACCCAGCTCGGGATAGCCAGCTTCCGGCCGAAGGGCCTGGACGCGATCACCCCGTTCTACGTCGCGGCCGACTTCTACCGTGACGTCTTTTATCTGGGCGGGGTGTACGAATCGGCGTTCGCGAACTTTTACGCGGCGGGGCTGGTGAAGGTAGACGCGCAGGCGGCACACGCCCGGATCGCCCGCCGGGACAGGCAATGCGCCAGGGACTTCCGCACGCACGTCCCGCTCAACCGCAAGTACAGCATCGCCAGGAACATGCCTGCCCACCCGTTCGATGACAGCTACTGGCAGGCCACGCCGGCCAGCCGGCTCAGCGGCATCGACGTACCCATACTGGGCTGCCAGTCCTGGCAGGACGGCGTGGCCGGGTCGCGGCCGATGGAGCTGTATGAGAACACCTTCGACCCGCGGACCACCTGGTTCATCGGCATGAACGGCCCGCATGGGATCTGCGAGATCACCCAGCCGCTCACGATGATGGTGAAGTTCTTCAAGCACTATGTGGCGGGCGTGAACAACGGCTGGCAGAACACCCCGCACGTCACGATCTTGCACGACGTCAGCGGGGGCAACACCAGCCCAGCGTCGTGGGCCTGGACCAGCACCTACAACAGCTGGTCCGGGCTGATCAGGCCGGTGACCCTGTACTTCCAGCCGGACTCCTCGCTGGCCGCCGGCCCGCCGGCGGGCGCCAGCAATCGCCTTTATAAGAACAACCGGGACGGTACATTCACNNCCCCGCCGCTGGCCAGCACCGTGGACTTCTTCGGGCCGGGAAGCGTCAACCTCTGGCTGTCCTCGACCGCGCGCGACACCGGCATCGAGGTGATCATCAGTGAGGTCCGCCCCGACGGCATGCAGCAATATGTCCAGGCAGGCTGGCTGGACATGGCCCAGCGGAAGCTAGCCCCGCCAGGCCCCGGGCCGCGGCAATCCAGCCCGCTGCGCCCCTACCAGACCCATCTGCCGGCCGACCGCCAGCCGCTGACCCCGGGAAAACCGGTGTACGCGCGGGTGGAGCTGTTCCCGTTCGAGCACGTCTTCCGCAAGGGCTCCAGCATCCGGATCACCATCGACTCGGCCGCAGGCCGCGTGGAATCCACCGGGCTGTGGGCGCTGACCGGCCCGCGTACCCCGTTCACCGACACCATCTACGCCGGCCCCTCCCACCTGTCGCAGGCCGTCCTTGGCCTCCTCCCCGCAGCCACCGCGAAGGCACCGCTGCCCGCCTGCGGGACCATCGCCGGGGAGCCGTGCCGGAGGAACACCGTACCCGTGCCCGTCGGCCGGCTCACCCTGCCTGGCGCCTCGTCCGGACCCTAATAGCTGGAACAGCGTGAGGGGAAACCGGTGAAGATCTTGTATCTGCGCGTTGCGGGAGCTGTCTGAGCATGGCGGAGACCGGAGCGCTTATCGAGGTGTCCGGCGTGTGCAAGCGGTTCGGGTCTACCGTCGCCCTCGACGGGATGACTTTCACTGCCCCGCCGGGTCAGGTGACGGGTTTCGTCGGGCCCAACGGCGCGGNNCCTCATGTTCGACGAGCCGGTGAACGGGCTGGACCCGGAGGGAATCGTATGGATCCGGGGTTACCTGAAGGCGCTGGCGGCTGAGGGCCGGGCGGTGCTGGTGTCCAGCCACCTTATGAGCGAACTGGAGGGCACCGCCGATCACCTGGTTGTGGTGGGCCGCGGCAAGGTGATCGCGGACACCAGCGTCCATGACCTGCTCGCGCGGGCCTCAGGTGACCGGGTCCAGCTGCGCACGTCCGCCCGTGACGAGGCGATGAGGGTGCTGGCGGGCGCCGGGGCCACGGTCACGCCGTCCGGGCCGGACATGGTGACGATCTCCGGGCTCCCCGCCGAGCGGGTCGTGACGTTGCTGAGCCAGAACGCTGTTCCGTTCTCCGAGGTCGCCGCGCACCGGGCCACGCTGGAGGAGGCCTATATGGAACTGACTCGGGACGCCGTCGAGTTCCGCTCCGAACCCGTGCAGAGGGAAGCACGATGATCGGCGAGGTGACGCCGGTCCGCAGCACCCGGATGGCCGGGCACGATGGCTTCGCCCAGTTGCTGCGGGCGGAGTGGGTCAAGTTCTGGACCGTGCGCGGCTGGGTTGTCAGCCTGGTGCTCGCGGCGGTGCTGACCGCGGGGGTCACGCTCGTGCTGGGGAACCTCGGGGGGCCGGGGAACGGCTCCTTTCCCAGCGTGGCGACCGGGCCGGGTGGCATAGCGGTGAACGACAGCTTCTACTTCGTGCACCGTCCGCTGGCGGGAAAGGGCAGTATCACCGTGCGGGTGACGTCGCTGACCGGCCAGGGGGAGGGCAGCACCGTGCCGCAGCCGTGGGCAAAGGCGGGAATCATCCTCAAGGACGGCACCCGGGCTGGCTCGGCGTACGCGGCCGTCATGGCGACCCCGGGTCACGGGGTCCGGATGCAGTACGACTTCACCAAGGACACCGCGGGTCTGCCCGGCGCGGTCACCTCGTCGTCGCCACGCTGGCTGCGGCTGGTCCGTTCCGGGGACACGGTCACCGGCTATGACTCCGCCGACGGTAGCCACTGGAGCACGATCGGCAGCGCCACGCTCACCGGGCTGCCCTCGTCCGTGCAGGCCGGGCTGTTCGTGGCCTCGCCCCAGGCATATCAGAGCAGCAACGGCTACATGAACACGCAGGCCAACGCCAGCTTCGATCACCTCAGCCTCCAGGGCGGCTGGTCGCCGGGTACGTGGAGCCACTGCGAGGTCGGCGCGTCCGAGCTCGGCGTGGGCGATGGCTGCGCACCTGCCTCGTCCACGGGGCCGCCGGGGTCGCCGCCGCCGGGGTCGGAGTTTGAGTCCGGCGGCACGTTCACCGTCTCCGGCACCGGTGACATCTCCCCCTACGAGCCCATCCCGGACATCGTCGGTGGCGTCTTCAAGGGCTCGCTGGCCGGGTTGGTCGCGTTGATCGCCCTGGGCGCGGTGTTCATCGGCTCGGAGTATCGGCGTGGCATGATACGCACGACGTTCGCCGGGACACCGCGGCGCGGCCGGGTCATCTGGGCGAAGGCCATCGTGATCGGGGTGGCGGCGTTCGCCGCCGGCCTGGCCGGCGCCGCGGTCGCGCTCATGATCGCCGGGCCGAAGCTCCGGTCGGGGGGGTGGACGCCGCCCATCTACCCGCTGGTGTCGCTGGGCACCGGGACCGGGCTGCGGATCGTGGCCGGCACCGCGGTGGTGTTCGCTCTCGCCGCCGTCTTCGCCCTCGCTGTCGGGGTCATGCTACGGCGCGGTGTCGGCGCCATCACCGCCGGCGTCGCGCTGTTCGTGGGCCCGCTGCTCGTTGCCGCCGCTGTCGGCCAGGCGGCCGCGGCGTTCCTGCTGCGCGTGACGCCGGCCGCCGGGTTCGCCGTTCAGCAGGGCGTGCAGCGGTACCCGCAGTCCAGTGCCGTATGCCTGGCCTCGCACGGCTGCTACCCGCTGGCACCTTGGAACGGCGTCGCCGTGCTGGCCATTTGGACCGTGGCCGCCCTCGCGGCTTCGGTGTACGTGGTGCGGAGGAGAGACGCATGAGCCGGGCCGCGTACGCGGTGCCCGCCGTGACCTGTGTCATGGCCGGCAGGGAGCGGGGTGGCATGCTGGCGGCGGTGCGCGCGGAGTGGATCAAGCTGCGCACGGTATCAAGCTCGGGCTGGCTGCTGCTGGCCTGCGCCGTGGTCACGATGACGGTCAGTTCCGCGGTGGTGGCGGTCGAGGAATGCTCGCCGGCGTCGTGCGCGGTGGACACGACGAAGGTCAGCCTCACCGGGGTCCAGGTCGGGCAGGCCGCCGTCGCCGTCCTGGCCGTCATGGTGATCGGGGGTGAATACGCGTCGGGCATGATCCGGGTCACGCTGGCCGCGGTGCCGCGGCGTCCGGTCATGCTGGCCGCCAAGGCCACCGCCGTCGCGGTCGTGAC
>DPMS01000614.1 GCA_003541285.1 Actinomycetota bacterium | reverse complement strand
CGGACCATCCGGCGGGCGCGGGACAGCCGGCCTCATGAGCAGGACCGTGCGGACGCCGCTGTGCGACCTGCTCGGCATCGAGCACCCCGTCGTCGGCTTCACCCCGTCCGAGCACGTGGCCGCCGCCATCAGCCGGGCCGGCGGCCTGGGTGTGCTCGGCTGCGTGCGTTTCAACGACCCGGCCGAACTGGACGCCGTCCTGGACTGGATGGACGGCAACACCGGCGGGCGGCCCTACGGCGTCGACGTCGTGATGCCCGCTACCGTGCCCACCGAGGGTGCCCCCGTCGACCTGGGTGCGCTGATCCCGGCCGCGCACAAGGAATTCGTGGCGGACACGCTGCTCAAGCTCGGCGTGCCGCCGCTGCCTGAGGGCGGCCAGGCCGGGGACGGCGTGCTCGGCTGGCTGCACTCGGTGGCACGCCAGCATGCCGAGGTGGCCCTGGCCCATCCCGCCCGCCTGATCGCCAACGCGCTCGGCCCGCCGCCGCCCGATGTCATCGCCAGTGCCCATGAGCGCGGCATGCTGGTGGCGGCACTGGCCGGGAAGGCCGCGCACGCGCGCAGCCACCTGGAGTCCGGCGTGGACATCGTCGTGGCCCAGGGCTATGAGGCCGGCGGGCACACCGGCGAGATCGCGAGCATGGTGCTCATCCCGGAGATCGTGGACGCGGTCGGCGCGGACGCGCCCGTGCTCGCTGCGGGCGGGATCGGCTGCGGCCGGCAGATCGCTGCGGCGCTGGCGCTCGGCGCGGTCGGCGTCTGGATGGGCTCGGCCTGGCTGACCACCCAGGAGTACACACTGAGCTCGGACATGCCCGCCGTGCGCGCGGCGCTGCTGGCGGCCACCTCGTCGGACACCGTGCGGTCGCGGATCTACAGCGGCAAGCCCGCGCGGCTGCTGCGTAACCGCTGGACGCAGGCGTGGGCACAACCGGACGCGCCCGAGCCGCTCCCGATGCCGCTGCAGAACCTGCTCGTCAGCGAGGCGCACCAGCGGCTGATGCGCTCCGGCCAGCCCGATGTGGTGCCGATGCCGGTCGGGCAGATCGTGGGCCGGATGAACGAGGTCCGCCCGGTCGCCGAGGTCATGTCGGACCTGCTGCGCGAAGCCGGCGAGGCGCTGACCCGGCTCGACGGCCTACGCTGACGGGATCGTGGGCAAGCTGTCACGCGGAAGGCCACAGATGAAGATCGCGACCACCGTCGGCTACTGGAGTTCCGGCCCGCCGGACGACGCGGAAGAACTGTTCGCCATCGCCGACCGGCTGCGGCTCGACCAGGTCTGGACCGCGGAGGCCTACGGCAGCGATGCCTGGACCCCGCTGGCCTGGTGGGGATCACGCACCTCGCATGTGCAGCTGGGCACGGCCGTCTCGCAGCTGTCGGCCCGGCCGCCGGCCACCCTGGCGATGGCGGCGATGACCATGGACCATCTGACCAAAGGCCGGATCATCATCGGGGTCGGCACGAGTAACCCGCAGGTGGTCGAAGGCTGGTATGGCCAGCCGTACCCGCGGCCGCTGGCGCGCACCCGGGAGTACATCGAGATCCTGCGCATGATCATCGCGCGCCAGGAACCGGTCGTCTATCACGGCAAGCACTACCAGTTGCCGTACCCGGGCGGGACGGGGCTGGGCAAGCCGCTGCGGTCCATCCTCCATCCGTACCGGACCGAGATCCCGATCTACCTGGGTGCGGAAGGCCCCAAGAACGTCGCGCTGGCAGCCGAGATCGCCGACGGGTGGAACACCATCTTCTTCTCGCCATCCATGAACGACTTCTACGCTGCCGCCCTCGCCGAAGGCTTCGCCCGGCCCGGGGCGCGGCACTCCAGCGCCACCTTCGATGTGGTGGGCGGCCCGATGCGGATCATCGTCGATGACGACCTCGAACGGGCGGCCGACCAGATCCGGCCTTCTCTCGCCCTCTACATCGGCGGCATGGGCGCCCGCGGTGTCAACTACCACCACGAGGTCTTCGCCCGGATGGGGTACGAGGCGCAGGCAGCCGTCATCCAGGACCACTATCTGGCTGGCGACCGGAAGAGTGCCATCGCCGCCGTGCCGACACAGATGGTGGAGGATGTCGCGCTGATCGGCCCGTGGGCCAAGATCGCCGACGAGATCCAGCGGTGGCAGGAAACCGTCCTCACCACGTTCTCGGTCAGCTGCAACCTGCGCGACCTCGACCGGATCGCCGGCCTCCTCCGCCGCTGATCCTTGTGGTTGGTATCACCGCTGATACCAACGCCTATCCCGATCTGGATGCCAAGGCAGCGGCGCTGCTTCACTCGCTCGCCCGCAACCATGCGCTGGCCGGCGGCAACAGGAGACTCGCCCTGGCGGCGGTTATCGCCTGCTATGGAGTCAACGGACGCCGGCTCACTGTGACCAACGATGAGGCTTACGAACTCGTCATGGACGTCGCCGCTGGTCACCTCGACCAGGTGGGCGGCATCGCGGCCAGGTTGAGGACGGCAACCGAAGCGCGCTCCTGACTGAACGGGGTCCATCGCAGGCCGCCGTTCTACCCTGGCGGTGGCTGGCGGGACCGGCTTGACCTCGCCCCTGGGGCCGCCCTGAGCCTGGTGCCGCCGGGCAGCCTGCCTGGTATGAGGAGGACGCGGTGGAGCTGATGACCAGCGGGGCGTTCGCCCGCGCGTCGGGGCTGTCGCGCAAGGCGCTGCGCCTGTACGACGAACTGGGCCTGCTGTGCCCGGTTCAAGTGGACCCGGTGTCGCAGTACCGGCTCTATGACCGGGCGCAACTGGAGCAGGCCAGGCTGGTGGCCTGGCTGCGCCGCCTGGGCATGCCGCTGGCTGCGATCCGCGAGGTGAGCACCCTGCCGCCAGGGCGCGCTGCGCCGGAGCTTGCCGCGTACTGGGACCGGATCGAGGCGGAGACCGCCGCCCGGCGCGAGCTTGCGACGTTCCTCATCGGCTATCTGTCCGGGAAGGACACTGCCATGAACGACACTCAGGGAACGCTCACCATCCGGTACGCCGTGGAGTCCGACATCGGCCTGCAGCGTGCGGGCAACGAGGACGCCGCTTACGCCGGAGCCCGGCTGCTCGCGGTGGCCGACGGGATGGGCGGCCACGCGGCGGGCGAGGTGGCCAGCGCCGCCGTTATCGAGGCGTTGCGGCCGCTGGACACCCAGGTGCCGGCCGGTGAGCTGCTCAACGCGCTCGATCACGCGGTGCGCCGGGCCGGCAGTGCCCTGCGCGAGATGGCTTCGGCCGACCCGTCGCTGCGGAACATGGGAACGACGCTGACGGCGCTGCTGTGGTCAGGCTCGCAGCTGGGCCTCGTGCATATCGGCGACTGCCGGGTCTACCTGGTCCGCGGCGGTGAAGTGTTCCAGCTCACGCACGACCACACGCTCGTGCAGTCCCTGCTGGACGACGGGAAGATCACGGCCGACGAGGTCACGTCACACCCGCAGCGATCGCTGCTGCTGCGGGCGCTGGCAGCGGACCGTAGCTACGATCCCGACCTCCAGCTGCGCGAGGCCCGGCTGGGCGACCGCTACCTGCTGTGCTCTGATGGCCTGCACCAGGTCGCGGCGGCTGATGCCATCGCGCGGGTCCTGCTCACGGTCGCCGATCCCGATCAGGCCGCCAGGGACCTCGTCGCGCTGGCTATGGACGGCGGCGGTCCCGACAACATCACCTGCATCGTGGCCGATGTCGTCGCGGCCGGCGTGGTCGCGTGAGAACGCGCCCGGCAATCGATGCTGGTCTTTTGCCGCGCGGCCGCCGATGGCGGACACTGGTCTCATGCCTGCCCGGATGAGGGCCTTGCTCGACGGCGCCGGCGTGTTCGTCGGCCTGGCGGTCGCGCTGTTTGTGTTCACCCTGCTGGCCGCGCTGCTGGAACTTCAGTCCGCCGATGCCGTGCGGTGGACGGGCCAGCGCGTCGTCGGGACCGAGATCGGCGGGATCGTCAGCTACCGGTGGCACGGCCAGACCTATTCGCTCGACGCGCCCGGATATGGATCGGCGAAGGCCATAGGCGTCTATGTCGACCCCGGTGACCCCAGCAACGCCATGATCGACAACCCGGTCGCCAGATTGATCCAGGGCTCGCTCGTCATCGTTCCGCTGGCCGGTGGCCTGGCGGTGCTCGCGGTCGGCCTGACCCGCCGGTGGCGGTGGGAGCGGCGTAAGGCGCGCGCCGTATCCGCGTCCGGCCGGGGCCTGGATCCGGAGTGGGTTGCCCGCCGCCTCGGCGAGTTGCGCCGCGGCCGGCGGGACACCCCCTAGCAGATCATGGGGATCCGCGCGGAACGCAGGCAGCCGAAGCCGTCAGGACGGACGCGTGTTACGAGGATGAATTAGCGGGAAACATGAGGCTGTGAATGCGGAGGAGCGGACCGAAGCCATCTTCGGCTCGTTCGACGGGGTCGTCTCGACCATCGGTTTCATCTTCGGCCTCCTGGTGCACCATTCGCCGGAATCGGCGATCGCCATGGGCGGGCTTGGCGGCGCGATCTCGGCATCGATCTCGATGACCACAGGTGAATACGAGAGCCGGGACGAGCCGCCGCGGGCGAAGCTTCCCGGTGCGGCGGCGATGGGGATGGCAACCCTGCTCGGCTCGATGGTGCCGGTCTGGCCGTTTTTCGTTTTCAAGCGGGATCTGGCGCTCGGGATCGCGGCGGTCGGCTGCGTGCTCGTCGCAACCTGGATCGGCCATGAGAAGCACCAGAAGATACGCGGCTACCTGGTCGCCTACCTGACCCTGTGCGGGGCCGCCGCGCTGACCCTCGGCATCGTCAGCCTGATCCCCCAGTCCGCGGGCTGACGTTCATGATCACGGACGATCTCATGCAGATAGCACACACGATCGTCCGTGATCATGTCTCAGCCGGCTCTGGTCCGTGANNATCACGACACTTCAGCCGGCTGTTGCCAGGGCCGCGCCGATGCGGCGGAGCTGGGTGGTGGCCCCGCCGAGCGCGAACTCGTTGTGCTTGGCGGCGGTGTAGTAGCGGTGCAGCGGGTACTCCATGTCGATGCCGACCCCGCCGTGCACGTGCACCGCGGTGTGCGCGACCCGGTGACCCGCGTCAGCGGCCCAGAACTTTGCGGTGGCGATCTCGGTGCCGCTGGGCAGCCCGGCTGACAGCCGCCAGGCGGCCTGCCACATCGTCAGCCGGACCGCCTCCACATCTATGTAGGCGTCGGCGAGGCGCTGCGCCACCGCCTGGAAGCCGCCGATCGGCTTGCCGAACTGCACCCGGCTGCGCGCGTACTCCGCTGTCAGTTCCAGCGCCCGCTCCACGACCCCGGCTTGCAGCGCGCACAACCCGACGGTGGCGTGCGCCACCAGCCAGTCCGTGATCCCCCGCCGGGTGGCGGGGCTGCCGAGCACCCGGTCGGGGCTCAGGCTGACGCCGTCCAGGACGACCCGCCCCGCGCTGCCGCCACCGGTGAGCTGCTGCGGCTGCACGGTGACCCCGGCGTCGCCGGGGGTGACGAGGAACACGGGGACCCCCTGCCGCGTCGTGGCCGGCACCAGCAGCACAGCGGCCAGCGGGGCCGCGGGGACCGTGGTCTTCACCCCGGACAGCAGCCACCGCCCACCCACCTCCCCATCCCCCTGCACGCGCTCGGCCCGGGCCGACGGCGCCGTGGGATCCTCGCCGTCCTCCTCGGCCAGGGCGGCGGTCAGGATGAGCTCCCCGCGGCCGGCCGGCGCCGCCCACCGGTGCTGCTGGCCGGCGGTGCCGAAGCGGGCGAGCGCGCCGGCGCCGAGCACGATCGAGGCGAGGTAGGGGACCGGCGCCACGGTGCGCCCGAGTTCGGTGAGCACCGAGCACTGCTCCAGCAGGCCCAGCCCCGCCCCGCCCAGCGCTTCGGGCAACGCGGCCGCCAGCACGCCGGCCCCGGCCAGGTCAGCCCAGAGCCCGGGATCGAACCCATCGGCGCCGGCCTCGGCCTCGCTCAGCCGCTCCTGGGTGAGCCGGCCGGTGAGGATGCTGCGGCTGAGGGCGGCGAGTTCGCGCTGGCTTTCGTTCTGCGTGAAATCCATGGGGTTCCTCAGCGGCGGGAGACGGGAAGGCCAAGGCCGGCGGCGGCGACGATGTCGCGCTGCACCTCGTTCGTGCCGCCGCCGAAGGTCAGGATCAGCGCGCTGCGCTGCATCCGCTCGATCTTGCCGGCCAGGATGGCGCCCGGGGACCCGTCACGGACCTGGGCGTTCGCGCCGAGCACCTCCATCAGCAGCCGGTATGCCTCGGTGGCGAACTCGGTGCCGAACACCTTGGTCGCGGAGGCGGCCGCCGGGCCGAGCCCGGCCCCGGCCTCCGCCGCGATCCGCCAGTTGACCAGCTTGAGGAATTCGGTCTTGGCGTGCACCCGGGCCAGGCTGAGCTGGACCCATTCGGCGTCGATGACGCGCTGGCCGTCGGCCAGTTTCGTCTGGCGGGCCCATTCGGTCACCTCGTGCAGCGCCGAGCGGATCGGGGCGGCGGAGGTGAGGGCGACCCGCTCGTGGTTGAGCTGGTTGGTGATCAGCGGCCAGCCCTGGTTCTCCGCGCCCACCAGGGCGGAGGCGGGCACCCGCACGTCGGAGTAGTAGGTGGCGCTGGTGGTGGGCCCGGCGACCGTGTGTACCGGCGTCCAGGAAAAGCCGGGCGAGCCGGTCGGGACGATGAGGATGGACAGCCCCCGGTGCCGGGGTGCCTCCGGGTCGGTCCGGCAGGCCAGCCACACGTAGTCCGCGTACTGGATCAGGCTGGTCCACATCTTCTGGCCGTTGATGACATACCCGCCCGCCTCCCCGTCCCCCTTCACCCGGACGGCCCGGGTGCGCAGGGCGGCCAGGTCGGTGCCGGCCTCCGGCTCGGAGTAGCCGATCGAGAAGTGGATCTCGCCGGCGGCTATCCGGGGCAGGTAGTGGGCCTTCTGCTCACTGGTGCCGAACCGCATGATCGTCGGGCCCACGGTGTTGACCGTCAGGAAGGGGACCGGCACCCCGGCGATGGCCGCCTCGTCGGTGAAGATCAGCTGGTCGAGCATGGATGCGCCCCGCCCGCCGTACTCTTCCGGCCAGCTCAGGGCCAGCCAGCCATCGCTGCCGAGCTGCCGGACGATCTGCCGGTAGGCATCCCCGTCCCCGTAGTCGCCGCCGGTGAGCGCCTCACGGAGATCGGGCGTCATGAGGCCGGCGAAGTATGTGCGCAGCTGCTGGCGGAGTTGCTCCTGCCCGGGTGTGTAGGTGAGATGCATCCACCCTCCGCTGCCGGATATAAATAGAACGTGTTCTAGCAGTGTAGCCGAGGGGAGCCGCGGTGGCCGAGGCGTTCGTAGTCGATGCGGTCCGGACCCCGGCCGGCCGCCGTGGTGGTGGCCTGGCCGGTGCGCACCCGGCCGACCTCGGCGCGCATGTCATCGGGGCGCTGCTGGCCCGCACCGGCGTCGATCCGGTGGCCGTTGACGACGTCGTGTTCGGTTGCGTGGACACGATCGGCCCCCAGGCCGGCGACATCGCCCGGACGGCGTGGCTGGCGGCCGGACTGCCCGAAGCCGTTCCCGGCGTCACCGTGGACCGGCAGTGCGGCTCGTCCCAGCAGGCGGTCCACTTCGCCGCCCAGGCGGTGCTCAGCGGCACCGCCGATCTGGTGGTGGCCGGCGGGGTGCAGAACATGAGCCAGATCCCGATCGCCGCGGCGATGCTCGCCGGGCAGGCGTTCGGCTTCGATGACCCGTTCAGCGGTTCAGCCGGCTGGCTGGCCCGGTACGGCGAGCAGGAGATCTCCCAGTTCCGTGCCGCCGACATGATCGCTGGCAAGTGGGCGATCAGCCGCGCCGAGATGGAGCAGTTCGCGCTGAGCAGTCACCAGCGGGCGGTAGCGGCTATCGCCGGGGGAGCGTTTGGTGGCGAGGTCGTGCCCTACGGCGAGGTGGTGGCCGACGAGTGCCCGCGGCCGGACACCTCAGCCGGGAAGATGGCCGCCTTGGCGCCGTTGCGCGAGGGCGGGCTTATCACCGCCGCGCTCTCCAGCCAGATCGCGGACGCCGCCGCCGCCCTGCTGATCGCTTCGGAGCGGGCGGTGCACGCGTACGGGCTGCGCCCGCTGGCCCGGATCCACCACCTGTCCGCCCGCGGCGATGACCCGGTCATGATGCTCACCGCGCCGATCGCGGCCACCGCCCACGCGCTGCGCCGCGCGGGGATGACCCTGGCCGAGATCGATCTCATCGAGATCAACGAGGCGTTCGCGTCGGTCGTGCTGGCCTGGCAGCGGGAGACGGGGGCTGACCTGGCGCGGGTCAACGTTTGCGGCGGGGCGATCGCGCTGGGGCATCCGCTGGGCGCGACCGGTGCGCGGCTGCTGACCACGCTCCTGCACTCGCTGGTGCGGACCGGCGGCCGGTACGGGATGGTGACGATGTGCGAGGGCGGCGGCCAGGCGAACGTCACGATCATCGAGCGGCTGTGACCGGTCAGGCCGGGGCTGGCCCGGCGGGTGGGGCCGGGCCGGCGGGGGGGGGGGGGGTGGGGGGGGGGGGGGGGCGGGGCGGCCCGCCGTCCGAGGGCGTCCGGACTCATACGATGGGCCGGAGGATCGCCTCGGGTACGCCGCCGCTCCAGTCCCAGGAAACCGCGAACAGCTCCGTGTAGGGCTTCTCGCCGTACAGCAC
>DPMS01000615.1 GCA_003541285.1 Actinomycetota bacterium | reverse complement strand
GGCGGGGTGCCCGTCCACAAGCTGCACCCGCCGCCTGCCTGCCACCCCCCGGCCAGTGTTCCCGCATGCCCAAGCTGCGGCAAGTGACATCCGGGCTCGTTGCTGCCTCGCTGTGCCGGGCCGCTGTCCCGGTCTGGACTGACGACGACGCGATCCTGGCTGACGGGCACGTCCTTTGCGCCGGCCGGTAGGTGCACGCAGATCACCCAGATCTGCGACCATCACGGGCGATGCCGTCACGCACAGTCGGCGGGGGTAAGGCGGTTCTACGCGCGTGCCATCCCCATGGATCGGCCACGCTCCGTGACCACATCGCGATCTCCGACCGCACCGTTCGGCAAGGTCGCCCGAGCTCGCGCGTCCGGATACCGCTGACTCGGCTTAACCGGCTGAGCCAGGGACCAGAGGTCACTAGGGTGATCTGGTGAAACCGTTCCTGCTGCTGGCCACCCGTGCTGAGGATGCCGCCGCGGATAACGAGTACGAGTCGTTTCTGGCCTTCGCTGGGCTGGACGAGCGTGACCTGCGCCGGTCCCGGCTGGAGTAGCGGGCGCTGGGCAACGTCGATCTGCGGGACTGGTCGGGGATCCTTCTTGGCGGCGGGCCGTTCAACTGCAGCGACCCCGAGGGATCGAAATCGCCAGTGCAGCGGCGGGTCGAGACAGACCTGCGCGGACTGCTCGACACGGTGATCAACGCGGACTTCCCGCTCCTGGGAGCCTGCTACGGCATTGGGACGCTCGGCAGCCACCAAGGGGCGGTGGCCGACCGGCGGTACGCCGAACCGGTCGGTTCGGTCCCGGTCACCCTCACCCGCCAAGGCCGGCAAGACCCGCTGCTGCGCGCGGTGCCCACCACCTTCGACGCGTTCACCGGCCACAAGGAGGCGATCAGCCGGCTGCCGCACCACGCGGTCCTGCTCGCCAGTTCCCCCACCTGCCCGGTGCAGGCGTTCAGGATCGGCTCGGCCGTCTACGCCACCCAGTTCCATCCCGAACTGGACGCGGCCGGCCTGTGTACCCGGATCGAGGTCTACAAGCACGCCGGCTACTTCGAACCCGGACAGGCCAGCGAACTCAAGGCGCTAGTCCACCGCAGCAACGTCACCCACCCGCCCGCCATCGTGCGCCGGTTCGTCCAGCGCTACGCTCACAGCGCGCCGTCCGGGGCGCAGGCCAAGCCGCGGCCCGCCGGCCGCCGTTTCCCCGGCAGGCCAGTAGCCGTTAGCTCCACCTACGCATTGAGGGCGGGCCTGCGGATGGCCATCACCAGCGCATGCAAGCGGAGCCCGCAGGCCAGCGCTGCAATCGCCCACTATGGCGTGCGACTGGCTGGTTTGCTGCCACTGGGATGGTGCTCGACCGTCGTGTCGGAGGAGGGGAAGAACACGCTCTCGTGGCCATCGCGCCAGCGGACGAGATAAGGTGGCGCGCCTTCCTCGCCATGAACCTCGATGATCACGCCTTCGCGGTTCTCATCACCAACGTGATGTCCCCTGACCACCAGCTCATCGCCAACATTTGCTCGCATTATCCCTCCCTGCCCCCACCACAAGATCATCATCTTGCGGCCGGCGGCTCATCGTCGCGGCGCGGCATCGGCGGGTNNCTCGTCATAGACGGTGGCGCCCGCAGCCGTCAAGGCGGCCCGGCACACGCGGTAGTGGTGGCCGCACAGCAGCAGGTCAACCGGGTGCCTGCGAGCAGATGTTGGCGGCATCACCACCGTGACCACCGGCCTGGCCGGACAGCAGCAAGCGCGCCCAGCAAGAGCAATCGCCTTGGCCCAGTCACCCGGGTCGTCCACCGGCGTCCTGGGGGCTACGGCATTCCGGTGCAGGAACCTTGCCCTCATACAAAGAGCGTTACACGGCGGCGATCCCCTCAATAGAGGCCTAGTGCCCACCGCACGCAGGGCCAAAGGACCTCGCCGCTGGCCACCACGCGTCGTGTGCTGACGGACCCAGCCAGTCGCGCATAAGACAGATCCGCATGGAACCCACCGCGCGGGCCGGATGCCCTCGGTCCCGTCACCAGCAACCACGACGTTGCGGACGCCCTGGGCCTGCAGGTTGCGCCGCGCTTGTGCGGCACTGCCGGGCCAGATCTCGATGCTGACAACATGAGCCGGGAAACCGCATGGCTTCGCTGGCCAGATCCGACCTGGTCCCTGCGGCGCGGCCACGAACGCCGCCCGCGTCCAGCCGGGCTCCCGGGAGAGGTGTGCCGGCTTGATCGGCGCCTACCGCGTGCTGCGGGCTGTGGGGTTACGGCCACCTTGCTGAGGCCATCGGCTCCGGGCCTGCGGGAGATGCTGACCGCTGGCGCCCGCTGGCCGGCAGGGCCTGCGGACCACATGCTGGCCCTGCTGCGGGCGTGGGCCAGTGCCGCATTGCGGCGGGGGCCGCTGCGCGGGGCACAGGGGTTAGCGGGATTCCGGTGCTCCGTTGGCGGCTGCCACCGGCGCGGGCTTGCCCCCGTCAGGTGGCAAAGGGGCGGCAGCGGAGGCGTTCTCGTGGCCCAGGGCGGCGGCCTTTTCGCGGGCGAGGAAGGAGCCGAGTTCTTCAATGGTGCTCATCAGCGGGGAGGGGAACACGACGGTGGTGTTCTTGTCGACGCCGATCTCGACCAGGCTCTGCAGGTTNNCGTCGAGGATCTTGCGGATGTCCGCGTTGATCTTGTCGGTCTCCGACAGGGTCTGGTCCAGGCTGTGCTGGCCGACGACCTTGCGCAGCGTGGTCTGGGCGATCTGCTGGATCGCGGCGCTGACGTTCTCGATCGCCACGACCGATTTCACCGCGTCGACCACCCGGAAGTAGGCGACCGCCGACACATCCACGCTGACGTTGTCCTTGGTGATGATGCCCTGCGACTGGATCGGCATCGTGACAATCCGCAGCGACACCCGGTGCAGGACATCGACGAACGGGATGATCAGCCGGAACCCCGGCGCCCGCAAGCCGCGCAGCCGGCCCAGCCGGAACAGCACCCCCCGCTCGTACTGCTTGATGATCCGCACCGCAAGCGCGAACACGATCAGCAGCAGCACAACGACGACGATGACAACAATCAGGATGTTCATCAGAGGGCTCCCGTCAGGTGATTCGCCTGCAGGAGCGGGCGACCTGTTCCCTGCACACCACGATGGGCCCGGCCACCTGCGGCGTCGAAGTGCCGAAGGTCCCTGGTGGCCAGGTGATTGTCATACGCGGCAGACCTGCATACACCGGCTGACTGGCCCAACCGGGCCAGCAGCGCAACCAGCTGGCGCGAGCCCAGGCCACGGGCAGGGGATCGTCTCGATGGAATCATCTGCACCAGCTCCACCCGGATCCGCCGGGCACCGCCTGCCTGTCTACCTCCACGCCCTTGCCGCCTTGAGGGGGGCACGGCCCTGGCAGCACCCACCAGCATCCCGGCCCACCCAGTGGCACGGGCAGACACCCATATGAACCGGCCACACCACCGTTCGCATCGAGGGGGTCAGGGGTTCAAATCTGCTCACCCATAACCGCAGGTCAAGGCCGTGATCCCCAGTCTCGGTGATCTTGGTCAAGATCGTTGACCGTCACTCGACCGTCGTCTTGAGCGACTGGATCCGGCGAGGACGGGCACCGGCCGCCACGCGATGGCAGCTACTTTCCTCGCTCAGTGTTTCCTTGCTCACTGCGGCCCGGGGCGAACACTGCCTTCGAGTCCACTGTGCGGTCCCAGGCTCTTCCGTGCTGGGGCCGACTTCCCGTTTATCGAGGCTGCCGATATCCAGCAGGCGGCTGCCTTCGCCGCCTTCTCGGTGCGTGAGTATCACCTGCCTGTCACCCGGCCGGCCTGAGGTTCTTGCTGGATGAGAACGTTTCCTTCCGGGTCGCCGCTCATCTGACGGCTGCTGGGCACGATGCGGTGCATGTGGGTGAGATAGGGCTGACGAGCACTGAGGCTGCGCCGATCGCCGAGAGCACTGGGGTTCGCGAGCTGCGCGGTAGCCGGAGCCCAATCGTGCTGCGCCGGTTCACGCCGCTAGGGCGCCGGACATGCGCGCGGGTCGCGTCGAGCTCGCCAAGAAATGTCGGTGCGAAAGCCAGCCGTCGGCCGTTGCTTGACGCCGGCGGAAGGCGGGCGGCGGAAGGCTGTGGGGTTCCAGAACGCGGCCATGTGTCTTGATCTGGGCTGCTACGCTGCTCGCTCGTATTCGTCGATGAGGCCGCCGAGGATGGGCTGGCGCTTGATCCGCTGCTGGGTGAGGTCGCCGATGGGGTGGTCGGGCCGGGGCGGGCGGAGCCCGCGGCTGCGATGGGGGCGCCGCCCGTTGTAGTGCCGGGCATACTCGGCTAGGACCAGCCGCAGATGTCGCTCGCCGGTGACCAGCATCCGGCCGGTGATCTCCGTCCGGGCGGTCAGCACGAACCTTTCCGCGTAGGCGTTCGTGCGCGGGCTTCGCGGCGGGATCTTCACGGACTCAATGCCGGCGCCGGCCAGGGCCGCATCGAACGACGCGGTGTATTGCCCGGCCCGGCCGCGGACCAGGAACCGGAAGCCCGCGGCCCGATCACCGGGATCCATCAGCAGATTGCGGAACTGCTGCACCGTCCACGGCCCGTCCGGGTGCGCGGTGACCCCGGGGATGTGCACGTAACGGGAGCCGACCTCCATGACGAACAGGCAGTACAGGCGCCGGAGTGTTACCGCGCAGTCCACATGGAAGAAGCCCGCGGCGAGTATCGTCGCGGCTTGCGCGTGCAGGAACTGCCGCCATGTCGTGTCAGTGCGCCGCGCCGGCGTCGGCGGGATCCGCAACGCCTTGAGGACCCGGCGGATGGTGGACGCACCGACTGGGTGCCCGAGCTTGAGCAACTCACCCTGGGTCCGCTGATACCCTCAGCCGTGGTTCTCGGTGGCGAGCTGCCCGGTCAGCGCGGCGATCTCGGCGCTGACCGGCGGCCGGCCTGTCCGGTTCGGGTAGGTCCATTTGCGGGTGACCAGGCGGCGGTGCCATCGCAGG
>DPMS01000828.1 GCA_003541285.1 Actinomycetota bacterium | reverse complement strand
CAGTGGCGCAGCACCGCGTACACCAGCACCGCGGTGGTGACGCCCATCGCGTGCTGCAGGGTGGTGATCAGCAGCAGGCTGTGGAATGGCGCCAGCAGGTGCAGGACGACCGGGTAGCCGGAGGGCCTGGTCAGGCCGGGTGCGAGGAAGACCCCGTCGGCGAGGTAGCCGAAGGAATCGGGGGTGAACACCGCCGGCCGGAACGCCAGGGATGCGAGTACCCGGGGCACCAGGGAAAGCCCGGCCACGATGATGATCAGCCGGTGCTGCCGCCACATGCCCGCCAGCCAGGGGCGGGTCCGGGTCAGCGGCGCGCGGGCCTGGGCCGGCCACAGCCGGGTGCCTGGCGCGCGCGGCTCACTAACCTTGACACCGGTCACTTGCTCTCCCCGGACACGTCGGAGCGCACGCGGCCATCCCTCTGCGAAAGCGCTGGCTCCGGAGAGGCGGGGCGCTGACGGGCGGAGAGGGCAATGGCGTGTGAGCTCACCCCCTTGACCTTTGGATATAACGCTAACGAATTGAATGACTACTGTGTGTAAAAACAATGAAAACACTGCCCGAAGGTGAAGGCCGCCGGCCGGCGCTCAGTCAGGCCAGGCTGGCCGATGCCCTGCTCAGCCGGCCGGGTCTGTGGCGCCAGGTCCTGGTGGTGGCCGGGACCGGGTCCACCAACGCTGATCTGCTGGCGCAGGCACGGTCGGGCGCCCGGGAGGGCCTGGTGCTGGTGGCCGAGGAGCAGACCGCCGGGCGGGGCCGGATGGGCCGCCGCTGGATCAGTGCGCCCGGTGCCGCGCTGACCTTCTCTGTGCTCCTGCGCGCTGGCGCCGCGCCGCCCAGCTCGCTGGGCTGGGTGCCGTTGCTGGCCGGCGTTGCGGTCGCGTCCGCGCTGCGGCAGACCGCGGCCGTGGACGCCCGCCTGAAATGGCCGAACGACGTCCTCGCCGGGGACGCCAAGCTGGCCGGGATCCTCGCCGAGAGCTGGGGCGATGCCATCGTGGTCGGCATCGGGATCAACGTCAGCCAGCGAGCGGACGAATTGCCCGTGCCGGGCGCCACCTCGGTGTTCCTGGCCGCGGCGGCGTCCCCGGCGGCTGGTCCGCCCGGGCGGGAACGGCTGCTCATCGCCGTGCTCACCGATCTCGCGCGCTGGTACCAGGCATGGCTGGGGCAGGACCATCCCGGCGATGCGGACGGCTGCGGGCTGCGCCAGGAGTACCTGCGCTGCTGCGCCACCGTAGGTAAGGAGGTGATCGTGCTGCTGCCGGGTGACCGGTCCCTGGCCGGCACGGCGGTGGGGGTGGACCCGGCGGGCCAGCTGGAGGTGCGCACCCCCTCCGGCCTGGTCAGGGTCAGCGCCGGCGACGTCGTGCACCTGCGGTGACCAGGCCCGGGCAGCGGGGCCGGCCGGTCAATCGGCGCGGCATTTGGGCACGTTCCGTGTCACCATGTGGCCCATGGCCGATGACACCGAACTGTCCGAGGGGGAGCACAGTGTCCTCACGCTCCACCCGCACTGGAAGACCCTGCTGCGGCCTGCCCTCATCCTGATGGTCGTGGCCGCTGCCGCGGCGGCGCTGCTGGTTGTGGTCCCGGCTGGCAGCTACGCGGCACCCGCCAGGATCGCGGTCGGTGCGGTGGCGCTGGTGACGGCCCTGGTCTGGTTCGTGGTGCCCTTCCTGCGCTGGCAGACCACCACCTACCAGCTCACTTCCCGCAGGCTCCGGCTCCGCCGCGGCATCTTGTCCCGGTCCGGCCGCGACTTCCCGCTGATCAGGATCAGCGACGTGTCGTTCTCGCACGGCCTGATCGACCGGATGCTCGGCTGCGGCCAGCTCGTGGTCGAGTCGGCAGGTGAGCACGGCCAGCTCGTGCTCACCGAGATCCCCCAGGTCGAACAGGTGCAAGCCACGTTGTTCCAGCTGGTCGAGGACGAGCACGCCCGGCTGGCCCGCGAGGAACGTGAGGCCTGACGAGCCCTCTTCCATGATCACGGAATCCGCACAGTCGTATCGCCTGGCAGGATTCCGTGATCATGGGCCCGGCCGCCGGCTCGTAGGGTAGGGGCTATGGACGGCATCACGTTGCAGCCCCATCTGGCCGGGCACGCCGGCGTCTGCGAGATCATCCTCGACCGGCCCGAAGCGCTGAACGCGATCGACACCGCGATGGCGGTCCGGCTGGCGCAGGCCTGCGGCGAACTCGCCGCCGACCGGGGGGTACGCGCCGTGGTGCTGTCGGCCGCCGGGGACCGCGCGTTCTGTGTGGGAGCTGATCTGAAGGAGCGGAACCGCCTCAGTGACGCCGCATTCCTGGCCCAGCGTGAGGTGTTCCGGGCCGCGTTCGGTGGCCTGCTGTCGCTGCCGCAGCCGGTGATCGCCGCGGTGCACGGGTATGCCCTCGGCGGCGGTTGCGAGCTGGCGCTGTCGGCCGACCTGATCGTGGCCGACGAGACAGCGGTGTTCGGCTTGCCGGAGACCACCGTGGGCCTGGTCCCCGGTGGCGGCGGCACGCAGCTGGCGCAGCGCAAGCTCGGCCCGGGCCGGGCCGCTGACCTGATCTTCACCGGCCGCCGGGTGCCCGCCGAGGAGGCGGAACGGATCGGCCTGGCCGACCGGCGGGTCCCGGCTGGGAAGGCGGCCCAGCACGCCCTGGATCTGGCTGCGCAGATCGCGGCCAACTCGCCGGTCGCCGTCCGCGCCGCCAAGCGGGCGATCCGCCAGGGTGGGGGGATCGGCCTGGCCGCCGCCATGGAAGTCGAAGACGCGGCCTGGCGGGCCGCCGCATTCTCGGCCGACCGGCGGGAGGGGATCGCCGCGTTCAATGAGAAGCGGGCCCCGCGCTGGCCGGGAGAGTAAGTCGGCGCCAGCGAGCCGGCCAGANNCGGCGCCAGGAAGGAGGCGGCCGTGTCCGATCTGCCGTCGCGGATCTCCGTGCGCGAAGTGGGACCGCGGGACGGGCTCCAGAATGAGGATCCGGTCCCGGCCAGCGCGAAGATCGCGCTGATCGACCGGCTGGCGGGGACGGGGGTGAGCCGGATCGAAGCGGTCTCCTTCGTGCGGGCCGAGGCGATCCCGCAGATGGCCGACGCGGACGAGGTCTGGGCCGGGGTCAGCAGGGATCCCGCCATCCGCTACTCGGCGCTCGCGCCCAACCTGCGCGGTGCCCGGCGGGCGCTGGACGCCGGATTCACCGAGGTGGAAGTGGTGGTGTCGGCGTCGGACACCCACAACCGCAAGAAC
>DPMS01000089.1 GCA_003541285.1 Actinomycetota bacterium | reverse complement strand
GGGCAGGTCCGGGATCGGCCCGAAGGCGGAGGCCAGAAGCAGCCTCCGGGATGATGACGGCCGGCCGCCTGACCGGAATGCTAGGAGCGCTGCCAGGTTCTGGGCAGCCGTTGCCTGTGCAGCCGGACGAAGGCGAGGTCAGGATCACCATGACCGCATCACCTCCGCTGCGCGCCGGACCGGGGCCCGGCGCGCATGCGGCCAGCGCAGCCGGGTCCGCCGCTGGTGCCCCAGCCACCGCTGTCATCGCAGCGGAGGCACTGACCAAGCGGTACCCGCGTGGGGTGACCGCCCTGGATGGCCTGACCGTGGCGTTCTCGCCCGGGATCACCGGGCTGATCGGGGCCAACGGCGCAGGCAAGTCCACCTTGATCAAGATCCTGCTCGGCCTGGTCAGGCCCGACGGCGGGACAGCGACGGTGCTCGGCCGCTCCGCTGCCGCGGAGCCGGAACGGATCGCGGTGCTGACCGGGTACATGCCCGAGCACGACTGCCTGCCGCCCGATGTGACCGGCACCGAGTTGGTCACCCACCTGGGCCGGATGTCGGGACTGCCGCCGACCGCCGCCAAGGAGCGGGCTGCCGAGTCGCTTCGCCATGTCGGCCTCTACGAGGAGCGCTACCGGCAGATCGGCACCTACTCCACCGGGATGAAACAACGGGTCAAGCTTGCCCAGGCCCTGGTCGGCGATCCCCGGCTGCTGCTGCTCGATGAGCCCACCACTGGTCTGGACCCGGGCGGCCGGGGCGCGATGCTCGACCTGATCGCCCGGATCGGGGCGGAGTTCGGTATCTCGATCGTCGTCTCCTCGCACCTGCTCGGGGAGGTGGAGCGGATCTGCGATCACTTGGTTGCGCTGGACAGTGGCCGGCTGCTGCGGGCCGACACGATGACCAGCTTCACCGGGGCCAGCCAAGTGCTCGTGGTGGAGGTAGATGAAGGCCTGCCTGATCTGGCCGCCGAACTGGCCCGCCGGGGTGTGCCGTCGCGGCAGGACGGGCGGGTGCTGCTGGCCCGCCTTACCGGCGATGCCACCTATGACGCGATCCGCGACGCGATCGCCGACCTGGGCCTGCCGCTGAACCGCCTGGAACTCCAGCGGCGGCGGGTCGAGGAACTGTTCCGCGATGACGAGGCGCCGGAGGTGCCGCATGACCGCTGACAGCACCGCCAGCAGCACCGCCAGCCCGGGCGCCAGCCCGGGCGCCAGCAGCACCGGGAACGGCGGTGTGATCCACGATCTGGGCTACCGGCACTATGAGGGGCCACGGCTCGGGCGCCCGGCCATCGTCCGGGCGCTGTACTGGCACAGCCTCCGGTCGGCGTTCGGCATCGGCCGGGGTGCCAAAGCGAAAATCGTCCCAGTGATCGCTTTCGGCATCATGTGCCTGCCCGCGGTGGTGAACGCGATAGCGGCGGCCAGAGGAGGCGGCCGGGTGATCCCCTACGACACCTACGTCTTCCGGCTGCGCGGCCTGATCATGGTGATCTTCGTGGCGGCGCAGGCCCCGGAACTGCTGTCGCGGGACCTGCGCAGCCATGTCCTGCCGCTGTATCTGTGCCGGCCGTTGCGCCGGCTGGACTACCCGCTCGCCAAGTACGCGGCTTTCACTGCCGCCTGCCTGGCGATGATCGAGATCCCGCTGCTGCTCCTGTATCTAGGCACCATCGTGTCCGCCGGCGGCGGCAGTGCCATCTGGAGCCAGACCAGGGCACTCATCCCCGGCCTGCTCATCGGGGCGCTGTGGGCAGTGGTGTTCGCCGCGATCGGGCTGGTCCTCGCCTCGCTGACCGGACGGCGCGCGTACGCGACGGGTGTGATCGCCATCTACTTCTTCCTCACCTGGAGCCTGGCCTCGATCCTCATCGGCGTCGGTGGCGGCCTGACCGGCCCGGGGGGGCCGGCCGCCCCGCTGATGGCCCGCATGGCAGGCCTGATCAGCCCGGTCACCGTTCTGGACGGGGTCAGGCAATGGCTGGGAGGGACCTCGTTCGGGCCGGTCCCCCGGCCGGGCGGCGCGGGNNCCATGGCGATCGGGCCGGGGGTGACGGGCCTGCTCGGGCCGAACGGGGCAGGCAAGTCCACCCTGCTGCACCTCATCGCCGGGTTCCTGCCACCCTCCCGCGGGAGCCTGACCGTCGCGGGCGCGGCCAGCTGGCACAACCCGGACATCTACCGGCGGGTGGGGCTCGTCCCCGAACGGGATTCGGTGTACTCCTTCCTCACCGGCGAGGGGTTCGTCCATGCCAGCGCCAGGCTGCACGGTCTCTCCGATCCGGAGGCAGCCACCCGGCAGGCGATCGCGATCGTGGAGATGGCCGGCGCGCAGGGCCGCCGGATCTCGACCTACTCCAAGGGCATGCGTCAGCGGATCAAGGTTGCCGCGGCACTGGTCCACGATCCGCAGATCCTGCTCCTGGACGAGCCGTTCAACGGCATGGATCCCCGGCAGCGGCTGCACATGATGGATCTGCTGCACGGCCTCGGCGAACAGGGCCGGACCATCCTGCTCAGCTCGCACATCCTGGAAGAGGTGGAGCGGCTGTCCGGCACCATCCAGGTGATCGTGGCTGGCCGGCTGGCGGCATCCGGTGATTTCCGGGCGATCCGCCGGCTGATGACCAGCCGCCCGCACGTGTTCGTGGTGCGCACCTCGGATGACCGCCGGCTCGGGGCTGCGCTGATCGGCCGTCCGGCGGTGACCGGGGTGCAGGTGACCGCGCGCGGGCTCCAGGTGCAGGCGTCCGACTACGGCGCCTTCAGCCGTGAGCTCGCGGCACTGGCCAGGGATGAGGGCGTCCGGCTGCGGGAACTGCTGCCCGCGGACGAGTCGCTGGAGAGCGTCTTCGCGTATCTGGTGCAGACCTGAGAGGGAGCGGTGACCATGCTTGGTGTCCAGGGCCGGGTCGTGGCCGGCCTCACCGTGCGGGCGACGATGGGCCGTAAGCGTGCCTTCCTGTTCGCCCTCCCGGCGCTCATCCTGCTCCTGGTCACGGTGGCGCTGAAACTCGCTCACCCCGAGCGCGCCACCTGGCCGGAGGACATCCTGGGCGTGTTCGGGTTCAGCGTGGTGCTGCCGCTGACCGCGCTGATCATCGGCACCAGCGTGCTCGGCGCGGAGATCGACGACGGCAGCATCGTGCACCTGCTGGCCACCCCGGTGCGGCGCCCGGCAGTGATCGCTGCCAAGTACACGGTCGCCGTCGTGCTGACCATGGCCTTCGTCGCGGTGCCCGAACTGCTGGCCGGGATCATCGCTACCGGTGGTGCCAGCAAGCTCGCGGTGGGCCTGTTCGCGGGTGCGCTGGCCGGCTGCGTCATGTACAACGCGGTCTTCGTCATGATCTCGGTACTGACGACACGGGCGATCGCGGTCGGGCTGCTCTACGCCCTGATCTGGGAAGGACTGCTGGGCAACCTGGTCGCCGGTGCCCGCCTGCTCTCGGTCGGGCAGTACTCGCTGGGGATAGCGAACTCGGTCGCCCATGATCCCAGCCTGAACGCGGTGCTGACGCTGGGCACGTCCATCGGCATGGGCCTGGCCGTGACCGCCGCCGCGCTGATCATCGCCACCCGCAGGCTGGCCTCCTTCTCGCTCAAGGGCGAGCCAGCCTGAGCCCAGCGCTGCTAGCGCGGGGTGTCCGGGCCCGGCCGGAAGGCGGGCCCGTGCCCGGGCACGATCACGGCGGCGACCGCGAGAATGCGCTCCCTGCTCGCGCGCAGCGCCATCTGATCGGCGGCCAGCGGGTCTTCCGCCGGGCCGTCCGGGCCCCACCAGGCATGCGTGCAGGCGTAGACGCCGCCGGCGGTGGCGGCCAGCGTGGTGATGTCCTCGGCGGTGTGCCCGGGCGAGGGGAGCAGGGTGACGGAGCCGGTGAGCGCGAACTCGCCCGGATCCCGCCCGATCCACAGATCGCCCCGGTAGGTGGCCCAGTGGTCGTGAATGGCGGCGGCCGGGAACAGTGCGGCGTTGACGGTGTGGTCGGGATGGTGATGGCTGAACACCACATCGGTCACATCGCCGGGCCGCGGCCCCGCCGTTTCGAGCGCGCTGAGCAGTGAGCCGCGGTCGGCCACCATGCCAGGGTCGACGACGATCACCCGCCCGCCGTCGACGATGAGCGTCACCGTGCCGGCGACCCGGTCGCCCGCAGGATCGTCACGCACGTAGCCCTCGTGCAGGATGTGCACCTGGGCGGTGCCGTTTGCCGCATCGGTCATGATCGCAGACAGTACCCGGCCAGCGGGTGCAGCGCTCGCACCGGCGTGCGCGTCTTTCTGACGTGAACCCAGACATGGCGGATATCGCACCAGCCCGGGCGGGCGCCCCGGCGGAGGCGGCCAGCACCTGCTGGTGGACTGCCCGCGGTCCGGGCAGATCGGCAACGGCAGGTTCACCCCGCTGCCCGGCGTGCCTCCTGACACCGATGGCCCGGTCGCCTGGTGATGGCCGGCTCCAGCTGGTCCTGGCTGGCGCCTCAGGCGTTCTCGCGGACGAAGACGCGGGAAGCCACCCACAGGCAGAGCGCGGCCAGGCCGGCCGAGACGAGCACGCCCTCCAGCATGATCGTGTTGGCGTAGTGGCCGGCGTAACCCTCGCGCATCGCGTCGATGATGTAGCGGAACGGGGTCGCCCGGGCGATGCCCTGCAGCCAGCCGGGCCCAAGCGTCATCGGCAGCATGATCCCCGACAGCAGCATGAGCGGCACCACCACCATGTTGAGCATGGGGGCCAGCACGTCCTCGCTCTTGGTGAGCAGGCCCACCGTGTAGGAGACGGCGGCCAGGCTGATCGCCACCACAGCGACGAAACCGAGGCCGATCAGCACGCCCGCGACCGGCGCCCGCATGCCGAACGCGAGTCCGGCTATCACCAGCACGATGGCCTGGACCAGCAGCGTGAGCACGTCGCGCATCAGCCGGCCGGTCAGGATCGCGAGCCTGCTGACGGGGGTGACCCGCAGCCGCTCGATCACGCCGACCCGCCAGTCCGCGATGACGGTGAAACCGACGAAAGCGGCGCCGAACAGGCCAAGCTGGACGAGCAGTCCCGGCACGAAGAAGCTGTAGGCGTTGCCGTTCGGGAACCCGGGAATGCCGCCACCGGCGATCCTGGTCAGCAGCGGGCCGAAGAAGAGCAGGTACAGGACCGGCTGGACGAGGCCGATGATCACCCAGGCCGGGTTGCGCAGCGACAGGCGCAGCTGGCGTCGGAAGATCAGCAGCGTGTCACGGGCGAAGGACATTGATGAGGCTCCGTTGTGTCGTTGTGGTCTTTGCCGTGAGCCGGGCGCCTCAGCGGCCGGCCGGTACCCTCTCCTGCTGGGCGGGTGCTGCCTCGTCCCGCAGGGACCGGCCGGTCACGGTCAGGAACACGTCATCCAGGCTTGGCCGGGCGAGCTGGATGGATTCCATGGCGATGCCAGCCCCGTCGAGCGCCCTCAGCAGCCCCGGCAGAGCCTCCTCGCCGTGTTCCACGGCGAGCCGGATGGCCCGGCCGTCCAGGCTGATGTCACGGATGCCGGGCTGGCCAGCGAGCACGCCTTTGGCGGTGCCGGGGTCCCCGCTCACGCTGAGCGTGATCACGTCGCCCGAGATGCGGCGCTTGAGTTCCTCCGGGGTGCCCTCGGCGACGATCCTGCCGTAGTCGATGACCATGACCCGGTCGCAGAGGGCGTCTGCCTCCTCCAGATAATGCGTGGTCAGGAAGATCGTCGTGCCCAGTTCCTGGCGGAGCTTGCGGATGTGCTCCCACAGGTTGCTGCGGCTTTGCGGGTCAAGCCCGGTGGTCGGCTCGTCCAGGAACACCAGCCGCGGGGAATGGACCAGCCCGAGCGCGATGTCCAGCCGGCGGCGCTGCCCGCCGGACAGGGTCTTGACCAGCCGGTCCTCCAGGCCGGCCAGGTCCAGCTGGCTGGTCAGCAAGCTCACCCGGGCCGCGATGTCCGTGGCAGGCACCCGGTACAGCTGGGCCTGGA
>DPMS01000175.1 GCA_003541285.1 Actinomycetota bacterium | reverse complement strand
CCGCCGCGCGCAGCCGCTCGATCCCAGCCCGTGCCTGGGCGGGAGACAGGTCCGTGGTGGTAACCCGCTGCTCCAGCAGGGTCACCTCGGTGTCCAGCGCCTCGAACTTGCGACTGTAGAACGCGAGAGCCTCGTCCGGGCTCCCAGCCTGCCAGGAGCCAATCACCCGCTCACCCTCAGCGGTACGCACGTAGACCGTGCCGTCGTCGTCAACCCGGCCCCACGGATCGTTGGCGGTGCTCACCGCGAACCTCCTGCTCAGCCCTGACCCTGGTGATGCGGCAGGGTCAGGGCTTCTTGATGATGACCCTCTCGATGACGACCTTCTCTTTGGGATGACCGTCACCAGGGCCGTTGGCGTTGTCTGTGCCCGCCTTGGCCACATTCTGGATGATTCCCAGTCCTTTGACGACCGTGCCGAACGGTGTGTAGCTGGCGGGCAAGGACAGGGAGTTGCGGTAAACGAGGAAGAACTGGCTGCCGTTGGTGCCCGGGCCGGCGTTCGCCATGGCCACGGTGCCCTGGGTGTAGCGGGCTCCGGTCAGGTTCTCGTCGGCGAACTTGTAGCCGGGACCGCCCTTGCCGGTCCCGGCCGGGTCGCCGCATTGCAGCACGTAGATTCCCGAGGTGGTGAGCCGGTGACAGGTGGTGTTGCTGAAATAGCTCTTGCCGGCCAGGTAGACGAACGAGTTGACGGTGCAGGTCGCGCTGGTGTTCAGCAGGTCGATGACCACCGTGCCGCGGTTGGTCACCAGCGTGGCCTGGTACTTCGCCTTGCCGTCCGGGGTGGCTGGCGGCAGGCCGACCTGGCGGGCAGCCGGCGGGCTGGCGGTGTAGGTGCAGTGCGTCGCTGGCCCGGCCGCCGGGGCTGCGGCGGTGGCAGCCGGGGAAGCTGCGGGGGAGGTGGATCCGGCCGGGGTTGCGCTGGCGGAGGGACCCGGGGACGCCGAGGCCGCGGATGCGGACTTGCCGCCACCGGCGAGAAAGAAATACGCGCCGGCGCCCAGCCCGAGGACGGCACAGCAGGCAACACCGATGACCGTGCCCTTGCGCCACCGCTGGGCCCGCTGCAGCCGTCTGACCTGCTGACGCGCGTAACGCTCGCGGGCAAGCCTGCGCTGGCGTTCCTTCTTTCCCGCCACCCTCGTAGTCCTCCCTCGCTGGTAGGTGCCACGACTGCTGATCTGCGAAACTTCGCGAATCGTACCTGCCAGTTGGCCGTAGCGGCGGGTCCGTTATCGGTTCGTCGCGTTGCTGTATCGCTCGGTAGCCTGTACCAGCAGCGCCATCGACCCATTCCGCCGTCGTCAAGGAGGATGGCCGTGCTCATCGACGGGTTCCCAGCCGGCTCGTTCGCCACCAACTGTTATGTGGTGGCGCCCGGTCCCGGGGAGGAATGCGTGATCATCGATCCGGGCCAGGACGCCGAGCCGGGCATCGAGGAAATCCTCGCCGAGCACCGGCTCAAGCCGGCCGCGGTGCTGCTCACCCACGGCCACATCGACCACATCTGGTCGGTGGCGCCGGTGTGCGGCGCACGGGACATCCCCGCCTATATCCACCCAGCCGACCGGGCGCTGCTGACGGACCCGGCGCGGGGGCTGTCCTTGCAGGCAGGCCAGCAGTTCTTCCGGGGGCTGACCTTCACCGAACCCGACGAGGTAGCCGAACTCGCCGACGGCATGACGCTGCGGCTGGCAGGGGTGGAACTGGTGGTCGGGCACGCTCCTGGGCACACCCCGGGATCGGTGACCTTCCGCCTGGCGCAGGGTGTGCTGTTCTCGGGCGACCTGCTGTTCGCCGGCTCGATCGGCCGGACCGACCTGCCCGGCGGCGACTACCCCACGATCCTGGACAGCCTGGCACGGGTGTGCCTGGCGCTCCCGGATGAGACCCAGGTGCTGCCCGGCCACGGACCACAGACGACCATCGGTGCTGAGCGCGCCAGCAACCCGTTCCTCGCCGCCCAGCCCGGCTCGCCGGCCGGGCCGGCGAGCGGGCGCGGGCTGCCCGGCCGGCCAGGATTGTGACGGAGAGGCTGAACAACTCAATGATCCGCACCCACGAGGCGGGCACACTGCGCCCGGGCCAGGCAGGCGAAAGCGTGACGCTGGCGGGCTGGGTCGCGCGGCGGCGCGACCACGGCGGCGTTGTCTTCATCGACTTGCGCGACGCCAGCGGCGTGGTCCAGGTCGTCTTCCGCGGCGAGGGCGAGGACAGGCCCGAGCACGCGCTGCGCGCGGAGTTCTGCGCGCGGGTGACTGGGGAGGTGCGCCGCCGGCCGGCCGGCAACGAGAACCCCGACCTGGCTACCGGCGAGATCGAGGTGGTCGCGGACGGGGCCTCCGGGCTGGAAGTGCTGTCGGAGGCCGAGGCGCTGCCGTTCCCGGTCGAGGGCGGCGGCGAGCTGAACGAGGACGTCCGGCTGCGCTTCCGCTACCTCGATATCCGCCGCGCGGAGACGGCCGCCGCCCTGCGCGTGCGGTCCGAGGCGACCTATCTGGCCAGCGAGGTCCTGCGGGCGCACGGTTTCGTCTACGTGGAAACCCCCTACCTCACCCGGTCCACCCCCGAAGGCGCGCGCGACTTCGTGGTCCCGGTCCGGCTGCGGCCGGGCAGCTGGTACGCGCTGCCACAGTCCCCGCAGCTGTTCAAGCAGCTGCTCA
This sequence comes from Actinomycetota bacterium, assembly GCA_003541285.1. Lineage (GTDB taxonomy): Bacteria > Actinomycetota > Actinomycetes > Streptosporangiales > Streptosporangiaceae > UBA9676. The sequence continues at coordinate 5,715 of DPMS01000175.1, read as the reverse complement.
TGGTCGGCGGCCTGGAACGCTACTACCAGCTCGCCCGCTGCTTCCGCGACGAGGACTTCCGCGCCGACCGGCAGCCGGAGTTCACCCAGATNNAACTGGACGGCTGGCAGGACTGGGCCCGGGCGCGGGGCGCACGCGGCCTGGCCTACGCCGCGATCGGCGCCGACGGGGCCGTCTTGGACGCGGGGCCGGTCGCCCGGCATCTGTCAGAGACCGAGCGTGCCGGGCTGGCCGCCGCGGCCGGGGCCAGGCCAGGGGACTGTGTCTTCTTCGCGGCGGGCACGCCGGCGCAGGCCCGGGAACTGCTCGGCGCGGCCCGGCTGGAAATCGGCCAGCGGCTGCGGCTGATCGACCCGGACGAGTGGTCGTTCCTGTGGATCGTCGATCCCCCCATGTTCGAGGACGACGGCGAGGGCGGCTGGACCGCGGTGCACCACCCGTTCACCGCCCCGCTGCCGGAGTCGGCGGACAAGTTCGCGATCGAGCCGGCCGACGCGCTGGCAGATGCCTACGACCTTGTCTGCAATGGGAACGAGATCGGCGGTGGGTCGCTGCGTATCCACCAGGCGCCCGTTCAGCAGCAGGTCTTTGACGTGATCGGGCTGGCACCGGAGGAGGCGCGGTCGCAGTTCGGCTTCCTGCTGGACGCCTTCCGGTTCGGGCCGCCACCGCACGGCGGGATCGCGTTCGGCTGGGACCGGCTGGTCATGCTGCTGGCGGGACGGGACAACATCCGGGATGTCATCGCCTTCCCCAAGGCGGCCTCCGGGCTCGACCCGCTCACCGGGGCGCCTACCCCGATCACGCCCGCCCAGCGCAAGGAGGCGGGCATCGACGCGGTGCCCGAGTCCCGTGGCCCGGGCGGGTGATGGCCAGGCCGACAGCCTCTTCGACGCGGCCGGCGAGGAGGCTGCGCGTGCTGCCGCCCCGCTGGCCGTGCGGATGCGCCCGTCCAGCCTGGACGGGGTGATCGGGCAGCGGCACCTGACCGGCCCCGGCACCCCGTTCCGCAAACTGGTTGATCACGACGCCGCGATGTCGGTGGTGCTGTGGGGGCCGCCGGGAACCGGGAAGACCACCCTCGCCCACGTCGTCAGCGAGGTGACCAGGCGGCGTTTCACCGAACTGTCCGCGGTCACCGCCGGGGTGAAGGACGTGCGGGCGGCGATCGACGCCGCGCGCCGCGACCTCGGCCTGACCGGCACCCAGACCGTCCTGTTCATCGACGAGGTGCACCGGTTCAACAAGGCGCAGCAGGATGCCCTGCTGCCAGCGGTGGAGAACCGCTGGGTGTCGTTCATCGGCGCCACCACCGAGAACCCGTTCTTCTCGGTGGTCGGCCCGCTGCTGTCCCGCTCGCTGCTGCTCACCCTGCAGCCGCTCAGCGACGACGACATCCGCGAGGTGATCAGCCGGGCGCTCGCCGACGAGCGCGGGCTGGGCGGCTCGGTCACCCTCGCCGCCGGGGCCGCTGACCATCTGGTCCTGCTGGCGGGCGGGGACGCCCGGCGGGCGCTGACCTACCTGGAGTCGGCCGCGCTCGGCCAGCCTGCCGGGGCCGAGATCGGCCTGGCCGCGCTGGAGCGCGCGGTAGACCGGGCCGCGGTGCGCTACGACCGGGGCGGCGACCAGCACTACGACGTGATCAGCGCATTCATCAAGAGCATCCGGGGCAGCGACGCCGACGCCGCCCTGCACTACCTGGCCAGGATGATCGAGGCAGGGGAGGATCCCCGGTTCATCGCCCGCCGCCTCATCGTCCACGCCAGCGAGGACATCGGGCTGGCCGATCCGACCGCGCTGCAGGCCGCGGTGGCGGCCGCCCACGCGGTTGAATTCGTCGGCCTGCCCGAGGCCAGGATCAACCTCGCCCAGGCCACCATCCACCTGTCGCTGGCCCCCAAGTCCAACGCGGTGATCAAGGCGATCACCGCCGCCGCCGCCGATGTGCGGGCCGGGCTGACCGGGCCGGTCCCCTCCCACCTGCGCGACAGCCACTACCCGGGGGCAAGCAGGCTCGGCCACGGCCGCGGGTACTCCTACCCGCACGACCAGGAGGAGGGGATCGTCGCCCAGCAGTACGCGCCGGACGCCCTGACCGGCCGTGAGTACTACCAGCCGTCCCGGCACGGGGCCGAGGCCCGTTACGCCGAGCGGGCCGAGCGGATCAGGGCGATCCTGGGGCGTGCCCCGCGTCCCGGCGTGCCCCCTGACCCCGGCGAGGCCGGTGAACGCTGACTGTGTGCTCGCATGCACGCGGTAGGGTCGGGCAGGGGCTTCGGAGAACAGGCCCTGAAGGAGCGGACATGCTGAACGCGGTCTGGGTGGCGGTCATCGTCGCCGCGGCGTTCTGGGTTGCCGGGGTGAGCGCCGCGGTGTACCTCATGGTGCGGGCGGCCCGGCTCGTCGCCGAGGCCACCAGCGCCGTCTCCGGCCTGCGCGATCGGCAGGAACAGCTGATGGAGCGGGCCAGCGCCACCATCGACCGGGCCAGCGAGCAGCTCATCAGGACCGATGCCATCACCGCCAGCATGGACGAGGTCACCGCCAACATGGCCGAGCTGAGCGGCAAGTTGGCGGCGCTCGCCCCGCTGGCCCGGGTGATCGCGTCCAGCGCCGGCGCGCCACTGGCCAGGATCGCGGCCGTGGCCTATGGGGTGAACCGGGCACTGTGGCTGCGCCGCGCCGCCAGCGACGGTGGCCGGACGGGCGCCACGGCGGCCCGGGCGCGGGTGCTTGGGCGCGCGCCACTGCCAGGGCGGCGCCAGCCTGCCCTGACCGGCCAGCGGGACGAGACCACACCGTGATCCGGCGGCTGTTCTGGCTCTCGCTCGGCGCCGCGGCGGGCATCGCGGGCTACCGGCGGCTCACCACCCTGGCCCGCTCCGTCTCGCCCGCGGTGCGGATCAGGGGGCTCGCCCGCTTCGCGGCCGACGTCCGGGACGGCATGGACCTGTATATGGAGCGACACCCCGGCCGGGCAGCATCTACCCTCGACAGTCACCGGGGGCGAAAGCAGCTTCGGGGGCCGGCTGACGACGGCCGGGCGCGCTACGGCACTGACCACGTGAAGGATGGCAGATGATGGAGTCGGCAGAGATCGTCCGCCGTTTCCTGACCTACTTCGAACGGCACGGGCACACCGTGGTTCCCTCCGCCAGCCTCATCGCCGAGGACCCCACCCTGCTGCTGATCAACGCCGGGATGGCGCCGTTCAAGCCCTACTTCCTCGGTCAGCAGGCCCCGCCGTTCACGCTGGCGACCACCGCCCAGAAGTGCGTCCGCACGCCGGACATCGAAGAAGTCGGCAGGACCACCCGGCACGCGACGTTCTTCCAGATGCTGGGGAACTTCTCGTTCGGCGGCTACTTCAAGGAGAAGGCGATCCCGTACGCGTGGGAACTGCTGACCAGTTCCGAGCACGACGGCGGGTTCGGCTTCCCCGAGGACCGCCTGTGGGCCACCGTGTATCTCGACGACGACGAGGCGGCGGGGATCTGGCGGAACGTGGTGGGCCTGCCGGAGAGCCGGATCCAGCGGCGCGGCCTGAAGGACAACTACTGGCACATGGGCGTTCCCGGGCCCGGTGGGCCCTGCTCGGAGATCTATTACGACCGCGGGCCCGAGTACGGGCGCGAGGGCGGCCCGGAGGCGGACGAGGATCGCTACCTGGAGATCTGGAACCTCGTCTTCATGCAGTACATGCTGAGCGCGGTCCGCAGCAAAGAGGACTTCGATGTCCAGGGCGATCTGCCCTCGCGCAACATCGACACCGGGATGGGCCTGGAGCGGATGGCTGCGCTGCTGCAGGGCGTGGACAACATCTACGAGATCGACACCACCTGGAAGATCCTCGACCGGGCGGCGGATCTGACCGACCAGAAGTACGGCCGCGACCCCCGGGCCGATGTCGCGCTGCGGGTGGTCGCCGACCATGTCAGGTCAGCGGTCATGCTGGTATCCGATGGGGTGCTGCCCGCCAACGAATCGCGTGGCTACGTGCTGCGGCGCATCCTGCGCCGCAGTGTCCGTAACCTGCGGCTGCTGGCGGGCAGCCAGCGGGGCGGTACGGGCGGTGCCCCCGGCCGCGGCGGTGAGGACGAGCGGTACCTGCACGAGCTGACCGCGACCGCGATCGGCGCGATGGGTGCGCAGTTCCCCGAGCTGATCCGGGACGCGCCGCGCATCCACGGGGTGATCGACGCCGAGGAGGCGGCATTCGCCTCCACGCTGCGCACCGGCTCGGCGATCTTCGACGCCGCGGTGGGCGAGGTCAAGCGCCGCGGGGCTGGCACGCTGTCCGGCGAGCAGGCTTTCCAGCTGCACGACACCTATGGCTTCCCGATCGACCTCACCCTGGAAATGGCCAGCGAGCAGGGCCTGGCCGTGGATGAGGAGGGTTTCCGCCGCCTGATGGCGGAGCAGCGCCAGCGCGCCAAGGAAGACTCCATCTCCAAGAAGACCGGCAACGCCGACATCTCGCTGTTCACGGCCCTGCTCGAGCGGTCGGGACAGGTGGAGTTCACCGGCTACGAGCAGGTCAGGGGGGAGGCGACCGTCACCGGCCTGCTGGTCGGCGGGGCCTCCGTCCCGGCCGCGGGGGCGGGCACCGAGGTGGAGGTCGTCCTCGACCGCACGCCCTTCTACGCCGAAGGCGGCGGGCAGCTCGCCGACTCGGGCGTGATCCGGGTGACCGGGTCGGGCGCGGGAGCCGGCGCGGAAGTGGAGGTCCGCGACGTGCAGTCGCCGGTGCCCGGGCTGATCGTGCACCGGGGCAGGGTTGTCTCCGGTGAGATCACGGTCGGGGCGCCCGCGCTGGCGGAGATCGACATCGAGCGCCGCCGGGCTATCTCCCGCTCGCACACCGCGACCCACCTGGTCCACCGCGCGTTCCGTGGCGCGCTTGGCGAGTCGGCGGCCCAGGCCGGCTCGGAGAACGCGCCTGGACGGCTGCGGTTCGACTTCACCGCGGCCGGGGCTGTCCCGCCCTCGGTGCTGCGCGATGCCGAGGACGAGGTCAACAGCGTCCTCATCAACGACCTGGACGTCCGGGCTTTCGTCGCGCCCATCGACGAGGCACGCGCGATGGGGGCGATCGCGCTGTTCGGGGAGAAGTACGGCGACCAGGTCCGGGTGGTGGAGGTCGGTGACTACTCGCGCGAACTGTGCGGCGGCACCCATGTCGCGCGGTCCGGCCAGCTCGGGCTGGTCAAGATCCTCGGGGAGTCCTCTATCGGCTCGGGCGTCCGCCGGGTGGAAGCGCTGGTGGGCACGGACGCGTTCCGGTTCCTTGCGACCGAGAGTGTGCTGGTCAGCCAGCTTTCTGAGCAGCTGAAGGCACGCAGGGAAGAGCTGCCGGAACGGGTGGCGGCGCTGGTGACCCGGGTCCGCGATGCCGAGCGCGAACTGGACAAGCTGCGCTCCGCCCAGCTGCTCGCCGTGGCCGCGGATCTGGCCCGTGACGCCGAGGACATCGGCGGGGTCGCGTTCGCCGCCCAGCGGGTGGCTGACGGCACCAGCGCCGACGGGATCCGCAAGCTCGCGCTGGACGTGCGGGGACGGCTGCCGGCGCAGCGGCCTGCGGTGGTGATGGTGGTCGGGGTCCCGGCGGACCGGCCCACCGTGGTGGTGGCGGTCAACGACCCCGCCCGTGGGCTCGGCCTGGTCGCCGGGGCGCTCGTCAAGGCGGCAGCGGGCCGCCTGGGCGGCGGCGGC